>NZ_PZZL01000003.1:300000-554945 GCF_003046185.1 Phreatobacter oligotrophus | reverse complement strand
TCACTCTTCGGATAAGAACCAGTCATGCGCACGACATTACTCCTAACCCTTATCTTAAGGGTGGGTCGTGTCCGGGCAATTAGGGGGCTGATTCAACGAGCAACCTCAGGCGCGATCTTCTCTGTCTTTCATTGCGCTATTATCGGTCCTTCCGATGGGTGGCGGTGGTTCGGGTCGAGGACTGCGACCAAGATACATCGGAAGCGATCGCCACCCGTGCTGTTACGTCAGCGCTAGACTGCCTTCATCTCCTCTTTGGTGCGTTCGCGACGGATAGGATGCGCCTTCGCGGGCCGGCGGTGCGGAACGATGTCAGGGCGACCCTTGTTGCGGATGCCTACGGCAATCTTCATTCGTCTGTCCTTGAAGAGAGAACCGGCCAAGGCGGGTTCGGTCCAGGCTGGTCTAAGTCTCTCGCTAAGCCAGAAATCCAGAAGCCGCTGGAATGGTTTGCAGTAGCTCTAGAGGCAGTCGTCGACCCGAGCGTCTCAAGGCCACTCAGCCGGCGCTTTTTGAACGCCGTACACTGGTATGGCGAGGCCGTTCGTCAGGAGCGCGGTTCTACTCGGGTGGTGCAATTTGCTACCGCGCTGGAAACAATGATGATGACCGGCGAGGTTCAGGACATCACAGTTGTTCTCTCCAAACGATCAGCTGCCTTCCTGTGCGATCCTCGCGAACCGGGAGCATTTGGCCTCCAGCAGGAACGCGTAAGGCGCTTCTACAAACTCCGATCAAAGATTGTTCACGGAGAATTACCGCCTCGCGATGTCAGCATCGGCCGCGGGGTTGTCGAGGGGGCGGAGTTATGTCGGGAGGCTCTCCTAAACTGTTTGGACCACTTCGGGCCGCATCTGCGACGCGAGGCGGTCAAGTCGAGCGAGCTGGAGGGATGGTTCAATCAGGTGACCGCGAACTGTGAACGGGAAGCATCGGCAGCGCTTATGCCCCCCTCTTAACCGGAGGTAGGTGCAATTCATGATTTTTTGTCTGAGTTATACGATAGAGTGCTCCCTGTAGGAGAGTGTATCTCCTCAGCCTTCCACCTTTTTCACCGTGACTGGCACCACAGCGGCACGGTCGAACGCTTCGGACATCTATCCGTGCGCTCGTAACATCTAGACCATCTCGCAGCGACTTTTTGCGAGCTATTGTTCCACCCCTCTGTCCCACGGTGGAGACAGCGCTAGCCCACTAAAAGTGCTGAAGCGCTCAACGTGGGGATGTCTTGGGAATGGTGCTGCGAGAGAGGATTGAACTCTCGACCTCTCCCTTACCAAGGGAGTGCTCTACCACTGAGCTACCGCAGCGAGGCCCGACGCGCGTCCAAGCGGTGCGCGGTGCGAACGAGGCGCGTTCCTGCCACAGGGTGCGGCGCGATGCAAGGGCGGCGGGGCGAATTGGTGGAGAGGACGTTGCAGGGCCGCTCCGCTGGCGGCAGGATCGCCGCCGCAGCAGTAGGATCGAGGGCATGGCGGAGAAGGATGCAGCGGCAGGCGGCGTGGAGGCTCCGGGTGGGGCGGCAAAGCCGCGCGATCCCCGCGCCGAGCGGCTCGCGGCGCAGCTGCGCGCCAACCTGAAGCGCCGCAAGGAGCAGGCGAAGGCCAGGAGCGCGAGCGAGGACGAGCCGGGCTGAACCATGGCGGTGGCGGCTGCGGTGCTGCGGCACCGGCCGGAATTCCGCCGCAGGGCCTTCCTTGTTTCGCCCCCCTTGGTCGGCTAGACGATGGCCCGGCCGCGGCGGCATGCTCCAGAAACCCCGCCGGGCGATTCGACGGCGGGCGCCGCGACGGCGAGCCCTCCCTCCGAGGAGTTCCGCATGGACCGCATCCGCATCACGGGTGGACGCCCGCTTCACGGCACCATCCCGATCTCCGGGGCGAAGAACGCCGCCCTGCCGCTGATGATCGCCTCGCTGCTCACCGAGGACGAACTGACGCTCGCCAACGTCCCGCGCCTCTCCGACGTGTCGAACCTCGCCCGCATCCTCGGCAATCACGGCGTCGACGTGACCATTGCCGGCAAGCGCAATGGCGACGAGGTGCTGACCGGCCAGACCGTGCGCCTCAACGCCCGCTCCATCGTCGACACGACGGCGCCCTATGAGCTCGTCTCCACCATGCGCGCCAGCTTCTGGGTCATCGCGCCGCTGCTCGCCCGCATGGGCCGCGCCAAGGTGTCGCTGCCGGGCGGCTGCGCCATCGGCACGCGGCCGGTGGACCTGCTCCTCATGGCGCTGGAGCGCCTGGGCGCCACAATCGACATCGATGCCGGCTATGCCGTGGTCTCGGCCGACAAGGGCCTCAAGGGCGCGGAGATCGATTTCCCGAAGGTGACGGTCGGCGGCACCCATGTGGCGCTGATGGCCGCCTCGCTGGCCGACGGCACGACGGTGATCCACAACGCCGCGCGCGAGCCGGAGATCGTCGACCTCGCCGACTGCCTCATCAAGATGGGCGCGCGGATCAAGGGTCATGGCACGTCGACGATCGAAGTGACGGGTGTCTCGCGCCTGCGCGGCGCCCATCACGCCGTGGTGGCCGACCGCATCGAGACCGGCACCTATGCCATGTGCGTGGCCATGGCCGGCGGCGACGTGCTGCTGGAGGGCGCCCGTCCCGAGCTGCTGCAGGCCGCGCTCGACGTGCTGGTGGAGGCCGGCGCCGAGATCACCTCGACCAACGAGGGCATCCGCGTGAAGCGCAACGGGCACGGCCTGTCGCCGGTGACGGTGACGACCGATCCCTATCCGGGCTTCCCCACCGACCTGCAGGCCCAGCTCATGGGCCTGATGACGCGCGCCAAGGGCACGTCGCGCATCACCGAGACGATTTTCGAGAACCGCTTCATGCATGTGCAGGAGCTCGCCCGCCTCGGCGCGCATATCCATCTCGACGGCCAGACCGCCACGATCGAGGGCGTCGACACGCTGAAGGGCGCGCCGGTCATGGCCACCGACCTGCGCGCCTCGGTGTCGCTGGTCATCGCCGCGCTGGCCGCCCAGGGCGAGACCATGGTCAACCGCGTCTATCACCTCGACCGCGGCTTCGAGCGGCTGGAGACCAAGCTCTCGGCGGTCGGCGCCGATGTGGAGCGCATTTCCGGCGGCTGAGGCCTGCCTGACCCTTCCAAAAGCGAACGGCGCGGGAGCGATCCCGCGCCGTTCGTGTTTTGGGGGCCTTGGCCCTCGGACTCAGATCGTGGTCACTCAGATGGTCTTGGCGAGCCGCGGGTCGAGGGCGTCGCGCAACCCGTCGCCGAGGAGGTTCACGGCGAGCACGGTGATGGACAGGAACATGGCCGGGAAGAGCACGATGTAGAACTTCACCTGCCAGAGCGCCCGGCCCTCGGCCATGATGTTGCCCCAGGACGGCGTGATCGGCGGGGTGCCGGCGCCGATGAAGGACAGGATCGCCTCGGTGATCATGGCCGCGGCGCAGATATAGGTCGCCTGGACGATGATCGGCGCCAGCGTGTTGGGCAGGATGTGCTTGACGATGATGACCGGCGTCGAGGTGCCGGCGGCCACCGCCGCATCCACATAGGGCTGCTCGCGCAGGGACAGCACCACGCCGCGGACGAGGCGCGAGACGCGCGGGATCTCGGCGATGGTGATGGCGAGGATGACGTTGCCGACCGAGCCGCGGGTCAGCGCCATCAGCGCGATGGCCAGCAGGATGGAGGGGATCGACATGATGCCGTCCATCACCCGCATGATGATGGCGTCGGCCTTGCGGATGAAGCCGGCGACGAGGCCGATGGCAAGGCCGAGCACGGAGGCGAGGATGGCGACCGAGAAGCCGACGACCAGCGACACGCGGGCGCCGTAGAGCACGCGGGAATAGATGTCGCGGCCGAGCATGTCGGTGCCGAACCAGAACTGCGCCGAGGGCTCGCGGGTCCTCATGCGGGTCGAGATCGCCGTCGGGTCAACCGTGCCGAGGAAGGGCGCGAAGATGGCGACCAGGATGATCGTGATGAGGATCGACGAGCCGATGACGATGGTCGGATAACGGCGCACGAGGCGCCACAGGCTGATCCGCTTCGGCGCCTCGGCGGCCGTTTCGGCGACGGCGGGAACGGTGGTGGGGCTCTGCACTGTCAATAGCGGATCCTCGGATCGACGAGCGTGTAGACGAGGTCAACGGCGAGGTTGACGAGGACGTAGATGAAGGAAAACAGCAGGACGAGGCCCTGGATGACGGGATAGTCGCGCCTGAGGATGGCATCGACCGTGAGGCGGCCGAGGCCCGGAATGGCGAAGACGCTCTCGGTGACCACCGCGCCGCCGATGAGCAGGGCGACGCCGATGCCGATGACGGTGATGACCGGCACGGCGGCGTTCTTCAGCGCGTGGAGGAAGAGCACCGTGCGCTGGGACAGGCCCTTGGCGCGCGCCGTGCGGATGTAGTCCTGCTGGAGGACCTCCATCATCGTGGCGCGGGTGATGCGGGCGATGAGGGCGATATAGACCATGCCCAGCGCGATGGAGGGCAGGATGAGGTTCTCGAGCCAGGGCCAGAAGCCGCGGGAGAGCGGCGTGTAGCCCTGCACGGGCAGCCAGTCGAGCTCGAGGGCGAAGACATAGGCGAGGATGTAGCCGACGACGAAGACCGGCACCGAGAAGCCGAAGACGGCGAAGCCCATGATGGTGCGGTCGATGATCGTGCCGGCCTTCCAGGCCGCCAGCACGCCCATGGGCACGGCAATGAAAACGGCGATGACGAGGGTGACGACCATCAGCGAGAGCGTCGGCTCGATGCGCTGGGCGATGAGCTGGGTCACCGGCAGGCCGGTGAAGATGGAGGTGCCGAGGTCGAAACGGGCGATCTGCCAGACCCATTCGCCGAAGCGGATGAGGAAGGGCCGGTCGAGGCCGAGCGAGCGGCGGATCTTCTCCACATCCTCCGGCGTCGCCTGGTCGCCGGCAATCACCGCCGCCGGGTCGCCCGGGGCGATGTAGAGCAGCGAGAAGACGAAGAGCGCCACCACGGCCATGACCGGGATCGTCGCGAGGATGCGGCGGACGACATAGACGAACATCGGCGGGGAATCTCACATGTGAGGCCGGGGACAGCGGACCGCCCCCGGCCGGATCAGCGATGGAACGCTCTTGGCCGATCAGGCCTTGGCGACGTCCCAGAAGAAGGGCAGCGGGCCCTTGGTGATGCCGGTCACATTGCTGCGCCAGGCGGTGTAGGTGAGGAAGAAGCCCGGTGGCACGAAGACGACGTTTTCCACCGCGGCCTTGTTGAGGGCACGGATGGCGGCCTTCTCCTCCTCCAGGTTCTTGGCGTCGAACCAGGCAGTGACCTGCTTCTCCACCTCCGGGATGTCCGGCCAGCCGAACCAGGCGCGATCGCCATTGGCGCGGATGGCGGTGTAGCCGGCCGGGTTGGTGCAGTCGGCGCCGGCATGCCAGGAGAAGAAGATGTTCCAGCCGCCCTGGGCCGGAGGCGTCTTCAGCGCGCGGCGCTGGCCGGTCGTGCCCCAGTCGGTGGCGACGAAGTCGACATTCATGCCGATGCGCTTCAGGAGCTGCTGGGCCACGTCGCCCTGCGCCTTGGTCACCGGCTGGTCCTGCGCGACCACCATGGTCACCGGCTCGCCCTTGTAGCCGCTCTCGGCGAGAAGGCGCTTGGCCAACTCGACGTTGCGCGGACCCTTCAGGATGTCGCCGCCTTCCTCGGTGTAGAGGGGCGTGCCGGGAGTGAAGAAGCCCGGCAGCGGCTTCCAAAGGCTGTCGTCGGAGCCGACGATCGCCCGCATGAACTCCTCCTGGTCGAGCGCGGCGAGGATCGCCCGGCGGGCGCGCACGTCAATGAAGGGCGGGTGGAGGTGGTTGAGGCGGAAGGCGCCGATATTGCCGAGCGGATCGCCGATATCGACACGGATGTTGCGGTTGCGGCGGAGCACCGGCACGAGGTCGGCGATCGGGTTCTCCCACCAGTCGACCTCGCCGTTCTGCAGCGCCGCCGAAGCGGTCGCCGGATCCGGCATGATCACCCACTCGATGCGGTCGACAAGCATGCGCTTGCCGCCGGCGAGCCATGAGGCCTTCTCCGAGCGCGGCACGTAGTCGGCGAACTTCTCGAAGACTGCCTTGGCGCCGGGAACCCACTCGCCGCGGACGAACTTCATCGGGCCGGAGCCGATATACTCGCTGATCTGCTGGAACGGATCGGTCTTGGCGATGCGCTCCGGCATGATGAAGGAGCAGGGCGCGTTGTTCTTGCCCAGCGCCAGCAGCATCTTCGGATAGGGGGCGGAGAGCACCCACTTGAAGGTGCGGTCGTCGACGGCGACGAGCTCCTTCTGCAGGGCCTTGATCATCAGGCCCATGGGATCGCGGGCCGACCAGCGGATGAGCGAGGCAACGCAGTCCTTGGCGAGCACGGGGGTGCCGTCATGGAACTTGAGGCCCGAGCGCAGCTTGAAGGTCCAGGTCAGGCCGTCGGAGGAAACCTCCTCGGACTCGACCATCTGCCGCTGGGGCGTCAGCGTCTCGTCGACACCGTAAAGCGTGTCCCAGACCAGCGCCGCCGCGTTGCGGACGACGTACTGCGTTCCCCAGATCGGGTCGAAATTGGCGAGGTTCGCCTGCGGCACGAAGCGCAGCGTCTTGGCGGCGGCCCCTTGCGACAGGGCGGGTGCGGCGAGGCCGGCCGTGCCGGCCACCAGCCCGGCGCCCGCGCCGGCCTTGATGAATGTTCTGCGGTCCATCGTCGTGGTTCTCCCTCGGAAACCGATCCCCGCCCGTTCCTGCCGATGCCAACACGCGGCACCGACGGCCTGGATTGTTGTCCGGGGCCCGGCGGGGGCAGCCTAGCCTGTGGCAAGGGGCGTGCCATAGGGTCTTTTCCCAAGCGCCGTGCCGCGCTCCGGGCCGGTCGATCCGGAGTTCTTCTGATTCCTGCATAATTTGGCATCAGGCCCGCCTTTTCGGCATGAAGGCCATGCAAGAGGCAGCCACGAATTTTTTCTGCGTGCGCCGGGGACGAGAGATTCTTTTGGGCTGACCTGCCCGGACCTGCCCAACAAACGCGCCAGACTCCCTTTCTGTGCGTTTAACGCACTATCGTCCGCATATCGCACTTGACAGTTGGACGGCCCGGCGCGAGGAGTCGCGCCACAGAGGAAACGACGAGGAGACGGACCGCATGGCCGCGTTCATGTCCCTGCACGACGCCATCGCCGCCAACCTGCGCGACGGCGACAGCGTGGCGATGGAGGGCTTCACCCATCTCATCCCCTATGCCGCCGGTCATGAGGTGATCCGCCAGGGCCAGAAGGACCTGACGCTGATCCGCATGACGCCCGACATCATCTATGACCAGATCGTCGGCATGGGGCAGGCGAAGAAGCTCGTCTTCTCCTGGGCCGGCAATCCCGGCGTCGGCTCGCTGCACCGGGTGCGCGAGGAGATCGAGGCCGGGCGCCTGGCCATCGAGGAACATTCCCACGCCGCCATGGCCAATGCCTTCGAGGCGGGCGCGGCGAACCTGCCCTTCGCAGTCTTCCGCGGCTACAAGGGCGTCGACCTGCCGAAGGTCAATCCGAACATCCGCTCGGTCACCTGCCCCTATACGGGAGAGGTGCTGGCCACCGTCCCGGCCGTGCGCCCGGACGTCGCCATCATCCACGCGCTGAAGGCCGACCGCGAGGGCAACGTCATGCTCGAGGGCATTGTCGGCGTTCAGAAGGAGGCGGTGCTCGCCGCCAAGCGCTCGGTGGTGACCGTCGAGGAGGTCGTCGACGAATTCGGCCCGCGCAACGCCAATGCGGTGATCCTGCCCGCCTGGACCGTCACGGCCATCGCCGTGGTGCCGGGCGGCGCCCATCCCTCCTACGCGCAGGGCTACTACAAGCGCGACAACGCCTTCTACATCGGCTGGGACAAGATCGCCCGCGACAAGGCGGTCTTCCTCAAGTGGATGGAGGAGAACGTGCTGTCCAAGGGGCCGGAGGCCTTCGCGGCCCATGCCCGCCGCGTCGCCATGGCGGCGGAATGAGCGAGGAGGACCGAACCATGAGCGCCTACACGCCCAACGAGATCATGACCATCGCCGCGGCGCGGCTGCTGTCGAACGACGACGTCTGCTTCGTCGGCATCGGCGCGCCCTCGGCCGCCTGCAACCTCGCCCGCCTCACCCACGCGCCGAAGATCACGCTGATCTATGAAAGCGGCACGCTGTCGACGCGCCCGACCGTCCTGCCGCTCTCCATCGGCGACGGCGAGCTCTGCGACACGGCGCTGACCACCGTCTCGGTGCCGGAGATGTTCCGCTACTGGCTGCAGGGCGGACGCATCACCATCGGCTTCCTCGGCGGCGCGCAGATCGACCGCTTCGGCAATCTCAACACGACGGTTGTCGGCCCCTATGACGCGCCGAAGGTGCGCTTGCCGGGCGGCGGCGGCGCGCCGGAGATCGCCATCAATTGCGGCCAGATCTTCATCATCATGGCCATGGGCCAGCGCGCCTTCATGGACAAGCTGCCCTTCATCACCTCGCTCGGCCACGGCACCGGCAAGGGCTCGCGCGAGGCGCTGGGGGTGAAGACCCGCGGCCCGACGCAGCTCATCACCGACCTCTGCATCTTCGAGCCCGATCCGGAGACGAGCGAGCTTACCGTCACCTCCATCCATCCGGGCGTGACGCGCGAGCAGATCCAGGAGAATTGCGGCTGGCCGGTGAAGTTCGCCGCCGAAGTGCGCGAGACGCCGGCTCCCGACGACACGGAGCTGTCGGTCCTGCGCGACCTCCACGCCCGCACCAAGGCGGCCCACGCGGCCTGACGCGGCCGCGCCAACAAGAACGCGATGGCGGCCCCGGGCCGCGACAGGGAGAGCATCATGGCTGACGCCTTCATCTGCGACGCCGTCCGCACGCCGATCGGCCGCTATGGCGGGGCGCTGGCCAAGGTGCGCGCCGACGACCTCGCGGCGGTGCCGCTGAAGGCGCTCATCGCCCGCCATCCGCAGATCGCCGGCGCCATCGACGAGATCGTCTTCGGCTGCGCCAACCAGGCCGGCGAGGACAACCGCAACGTCGCCCGCATGGCGGCGCTCCTCTCGGGGCTCCCCGACAGCGTGCCGGCCATGACCGTCAACCGGCTCTGCGCCTCCGGCCTCGATGCGGTGGGCGCTGCCGCCCGCGCCATCCGCGCCGGCGAGATCGACCTCGCCATTGCCGGCGGCGTCGAGAGCATGACCCGCGCGCCCTTCGTCATGGGCAAGGCCGCCGAGGCCTTCTCGCGCTCCGCCGACATTTTCGACACGACCATCGGCTGGCGCTTCATCAACCCGCTGATGAAGGCGCAGTACGGCGTCGATTCCATGCCGGAGACCGGCGAAAACGTCGCCGAGGAGTTCCAGGTCTCGCGCGACGACCAGGACGCCTTCGCGCTGCGCTCGCAGCAGCGGGCGGGCCGCGCCATGGCCTCCGGCTATTTCGCCGAGGAGATCGTTGCGGTGGAGATCCCCGGCGGCAAGGCCGGCCCGATCATCGTCGACAAGGACGAGCATCCGCGCCCCGAGACGACGGCGGAAGGCCTCGCCAAGCTGAAGGCCTTCGTGCGCCAGCCCGGCACGGTGACCGCCGGCAATGCCTCGGGCGTCAATGACGGCGCCGCCGCCATGATCATCGCCTCGGCGGAAGCCGTGAAGAAATACGGCCTCACCCCGCGGGCCCGCATCCTCGGCGCGGCCTCGGCCGGCGTGCCGCCTCGGATCATGGGCATCGGGCCGATTCCCGCGGTGAAGAAGCTGGTCGAGCGTCTCGGCATCAAGGTGTCGGACTTCGACGTGATCGAGCTCAACGAGGCCTTCGCCAGCCAGGGCATCGCCGTGCTGCGCGGTATCGGCGTGCCGGAGGATGCAGACCATGTGAACCCGAATGGCGGCGCCATCGCGCTCGGCCATCCGCTCGGCATGTCGGGCGCGCGCATCGCCGCCACCGCCGTGCACCAGCTGGAGAAAACCGGCGGCCGCTATGGCCTCGCCACCATGTGTGTCGGCGTCGGCCAGGGCGTGGCGCTGGCCGTGGAGCGCATCTCCTGAAACCCCGGCGGGCGGCGCGGCCGCCCGCTGCCGTCGAACCCCCGTCGGCCACATCCTGAACAAGACCTGCGGACAGCAGGCGTGACGACACCGAGAGGAGCCCTGACGATGGCCCTGATCCTGCCGACCGAATCCACGGCTGCGCATCCGCCGAGCCTGCACCCTGCCTATACGAGCACCGTGCTGCGCGCCCCGCAGCAGCCGCTGATCCTCGTGCCGCACACGCTGACCGAGCTGACCGGGCCGGTCTATGGCCACGGCAAGGTGCGCGAGACCGACGCCGACCTCACCGTGCAGCATGCCGGCGAGCCGCTCGGCGAGCGCATCATCATCACCGGCCGCGTGCTGGACGAGGATGGCCGCCCGGTGCCGAACGCCCTGGTCGAGCTGTGGCAGGCCAATGCCGCCGGCCGCTATGTCCATGTGCGCGACCAGCATCCGGCCCCGCTCGACCCGAACTTCACCGGCGCCGGCCGTTATCTCACGGGTGAGGACGGGCGCTACCGCTTCACCACCATCCGCCCCGGCGCCTATCCCTGGCGCAACCACCACAATGCCTGGCGGCCCGCGCATATCCATTTCTCGGTCTTCGGGCCGAGCTTCCTGTCGCGCCTCGTCACGCAGATGTATTTCCCCGGCGACCCGCTCTTCCCCTTCGATCCGATCTTCAACGGCATTCCGGACGAAAAGGCGCGCGAGCGGCTGATTGCCCGCTTCGATCTCGAGACGACCCAGCCCGAATGGGCGCTCGGCTACCAGTTCGACATCGTCCTGCGCGGCCGCGAGGCGACCCCCATGGAGGAGCCGCATGAGCACTGACAGCACGCGCCCCGAGGGCATCACCCCGTCGCAGACGGTCGGGCCCTTCTTCCACTACGGGCTCACCCCCGGCACCGCCTATCCGCATGTGCCGGTCTCGGCGGACGGCCATGTCGCCGCCCCCGGCACGCCCGGCGAGCGCATCGTGCTGACCGGCCGCGTCTTCGATGGAGCGGGAGAGCCGGTGCCGGATGCCATGCTGGAGATCTGGCAGGCTGATGCGGACGGCCGCTACGCCCATCCCGGCGACGGCCGGGCCCGGCAGAGCAACAGCTTCATGGGCTTCGGCCGCTCCGACACCCGCGCCGACGGCACCTATCGCTTCGAGACGGTGAAGCCGGGCCCGGTCCCGGGTCCCGGCGGCCGCGAGCAGGCGCCGCACATCCTCGTCGCGGTGTTCGGGCGGGGCATGCTGAAGCAGCTCTTCACCCGCGCCTATTTCGAGGACGAGGCGACGGCCAATGCCGCCGATCCCATCCTTGCGCTGGTGCCGGAGGCCCGCCGCGGCACGCTGGTGGCGACGCGCCACGGCGACACCTACACGCTCGACATCCGCCTGCAGGGCGAGGGCGAGACGGTGTTCTTCGCGGTGTGAGGGGTTTGCCCCCTCTCCCGACCTTCGGTCGACCTCTCCCCGCCGGGGAGACGTAAGGCGGCAGGCTTCGCGCCACGGCGATCCTGTGCTGAGGGCGCGACCCACACCTCTCCCCGGTGGGGAGAGGTAAGACGACAGGCGTCGCGCCACGGCGATCCTGTGCTGAGGGCGCGACCCACACCTCCCCCCGGTGGGGAGAGGTCGGCGCGGTAGCGCCGGGAGAGGGGGCCTCCCACGCCCCTATAGCGTCGCGCGGTGATGGAGCTCCATCCAGATCGCATCTAGGACGCCCGCGAGATTGGTGCGCACGTCTTCGTTCTGAACCCGCATGACCATGAACCCGCAGGCCTCCAGGTCGCGCGTCCGGCGACTGTCCCGGGCTACTTCGGACGCGCTGCCATGCGTCGCCCCATCGACCTCGACGATCAACTTCGCGTCGATGCAGACGAAGTCGACGATGTAGCCGGCGATCGGGTGCTGACGGCGGAACTTCCGGCTGCCGAAGCGATGGGCACGCACCGCCTGCCACAGGCGCGCCTCGGCGAGTGTCTGTTCGCGCCGGAGGCGACGCGACAGGTCGCGAAACCGATCCATCCCCCGGCTCCGGTGTCTCCGTTGCGTGGAGGATGTCCGTGGTGGTGGGCGACAACAATCGGTTGAATCCCGAAGCCCCTCTCCCGACCTTCGGTCGACCTCTCCCCACCGGGGAGAGGTGAGATGGCCGGCGTCGCGCCACGGCGATCCTGTGCTGAGGGCGCGACCCACACCTCTCCCCGGTGGGGAGAGGTCGGCGCGCTAGCGCCGGGAGAGGGGGCGATCGCCGTGGCGGTGCGGGGGCTAGCCCCGCGCTGCCACAGCCACGGCGGCGCCGGCCATGACAGCGCCGGTGCCGCGGTTGACCAGGCGCATGGCCCCGGGGCTCTGGATGAAGCGGCGGGCGCGGGCGGCGGCCAGCGCATAGGTCCACATGGCGACCGACAGGATCGCCATCATCGTCACCCCGATCTCGACCGCCAGCAGCGGCGTCAGGGTGGCGAGGTCCACCACCAGCGGCAGGATCGAGACGAAAAAGACCATGACCTTGGCGTTGCCCATGGTCAGGGCGAGGCCGCCGAGATAGAGCTTCCAGCCCTCGCCGCGAGCCTCGGGGGCCTCCGAAGGGGCCGTCGCCGGGGCGGTCCAGAGCTTCCAGGCGAGATAGAGCAGATAGGCGACGCCGGCATATTTGATGGCGAGGAAGAGCGGCTGGAAGGCCTGGGCGAGGGCCGCAAGGCCGAGCGCCACGAGGGCGAACCAGACGAGATCGCCGGTGACGATGCCGAGGATGAAGGGCGCGGTGCGCCGGAGGCCGACCGCCAGGGTCCGCGCGATGATGGCCGCCACCGCCGGGCCCGGCGAGAAGGTCGCCATGGCATAGACGCCGCAGAAGACGAGAAAGCCGGACAGGGTCAAGGAACGCCTCCTCAGGCGACGAGCAGGACGCCGTTCAGGATGGCGGCGTACTGGAAGCCCGCGGCGACCAGCACGAAGCCGTGCCAGATGGCGTTCTGGAAGCGCAGCGACTCCCACAGGTGGAAGACGACGCCGGCCGTGTAGATGAGCCCGCCGGTCACCAGCAGCACGATGGCGGCGGTGGAGAGGCTGACGAAGACCTGGTGGGCGACCACGACGCCGCTCCAGGCGATGGCGAGATAGCCGAGCACCGCCAGCCGGTCGAAGCGGCCGGGCGCGAAGATCTTGAAGGCCGCGCCCGCGAGCCCCGCCACCCAGACGAAGGCGAGCACGCCATAGGCCAGCGGCGTGCCGACATGGACCATCAGCGGCGTGTACGTGCCGGCGATGAGCAGGAAGATCGCCGCATGGTCGAAGCGGCGGAGGATCCACTTGGTCCGCGACACCGGCCACATGTTGTAGAGCGCCGAGCAGCCGATGACCGCGATGAGGGTCACGGCATAGACGGTGAGCGCGGTGACGGTCGGCAGTTCGGCGGTGTAAAGCGCCAGCCCGACCAGGGCCCCGGCGGCGAAGACAGCCGCCACCGCGCCGAGGACATGGACGATGCCGTCGGCGACAAGTTCGGACCGGTCGTAGCGCCAGGTAAGGCCGGGTGGGCGGCCGTCGGTCATGCACGTCTCCGTCAAGGGAGCGGGAGACTCGCGCCGACCGGCGGGAAGGTCAAGTCGCGAAGGCGTGTGCGATGACCTTGCGGAACACGGTGGGGAAGGCCTCGCCCTCGATCTCCGCCTCAGCGATCCAGCGATGGCCCTCGGGAGCGGCAAGTCCCTGCGGCGCCACGGCGTGGAACACCGTCAGCTCCAGCGGAAAATGGGTGAAGACATGGCCCACCGTGCCGGGCAGCCGCGTGACGACCAGCGGCACAGGCGGTGCCGGTTCGCGCCCCGGCCCTTCCGCCGTCCAGTCCGTGCCGGGAATCTCGGTCATGCCGCCGAGCAGACCCTTCGGCGGGCGGGTGCGCACCAGCAGGGCGCCATCGGCGCGGCGGATGACGAAGGCGGCGCCGCGGCGCAGCGTACCGCCGCGCTTCGGCGCCTTCACCGGAAAGGCCTCCTGCGTCCCGGCGGCGGAGGCGGCGCAGAAGGGGCGCAGAGGGCAGAGCGAGCAGGCGGGCTTCTTCGGCGTGCAGATGGTGGCGCCGAGATCCATGGTGGCCTGCGCGAAGTCGCCCGGCCGCGCCGGATCGAGCAGGGTGGCGACACGGGCGCGGATCAGCGGCTTGGCCCCGGGCAGCGGCGTGTCGATGGTCTCGAGCCGCGTGACGACCCGCTCCACATTGCCGTCGACCACGGCGGCCGGGATATCGAAGGCGATGGCGGCGATGGCGGCGGCCGTGTAGTCGCCGATGCCCGGCAAGGCGCGCAGGCCGGCAAGGTCGGCGGGGAACCGCCCGCCATGGTCGCGCGCCACGGCGATGGCGCAGGCATGGAGGTTGCGGGCGCGGGAATAGTAGCCAAGCCCCGCCCAGGCCTTCATCACCTCCTCGACCGGGCTCGCCGCGAGGTCACCGACCGTCGGCCAGCGGGCGAGGAAGGCGGCGAAATAGGGCGCCACGGCCTTCACCGTCGTCTGCTGCAGCATGATCTCGGAGAGCCAGACCCGGTAGGGATCGGCGGTCTCGCCGGGCAGGGCGCGCCAGGGCAGGCGACGGCGGTGGCGGTCGTACCAGGCGAGCAGCGCCGCCGCAGGCGACCCCTCCGCCCGGGGTCCGGTCCGTGCTAGGCTGGCAGCCGTCATGAAGAGCCCGTCCTTCCGACCCCGCGGTCCCCGCCCGCTTGCCGACATCGCCGCCGCGCCGATCGGCGAGGCGCTGAAGCAGGCCGGCTTCGCCGCGACCGAGGTGGTGACGCGGTGGGACGAGATCGTCGGGGAGGATCTGGCGCGCCGCTCGGCCCCGGTCAAGATCGCCTGGCCGCGCCGGCCGAGCGACCATGCCGAGCCGGAGCCCGGCACGCTGCATGTGCGGGTGGAGGCGCCTTTCGCGCTGGAGATCCAGCACCTGACGCCGGTCATCGTCGAGCGCGTCAACGCCTTCATGGGCTGGCGCTGCGTCGCCGGCGTGCGGCTGACCCAGATCCCGCTTCAGGCGAAGCGCAAGCCGAAACCAGAGCCGCGGCAGCCCGCCGACGAGGGCCGTCTCACGGCCGTCGCGGCGGGGTTCGAGGACCCGGCGCTCAAGGAGGTCATCCTGCGCTTCGGCCGGGCAGTGGGCGGCGCGCGCTGACCGTCGGTGACAGAACCGCCGCAATGACGCCATGGACCTCGCGTGATATGGTCGGCGTTGTCATCGGGCCGGTGCGTCGCGCATCGGGGCACCCGAGATATCCAGGATCCGCCATGACCCGCATTGCCGTCCTCGTCCTGTCGCTTCTCGCCACCTCCGCCGCGGTCCTGCCCGCCGGCGCCCAGAACTTCGATGACGAGACGCGCGACCGGGTGCTGCTCATCCACCAGAGCCGCGGCACGCTGGCCCCCGGCACGCGGCCGAAATGCTTCCCCACCCGGATGGACGAGACCGTGGCTTCCAGCCAGTGGCAGTGCCCCTGGGACCGGCCGAACGGCCAGCCGCGCCTGCCGACGGTGCGCAGCCTCTGGGGCCTCGTCGGCAGCAACTGAGCGGCGCGCGATATCCGGATTCGCCTTTGCCCCTCACCCTTCCCTCTCCCCGCCAGCGGGGAGAGGGGGCAACCGCGTTACGTTCCCTTCGACAGCGGCGGGGCCTGGCACAAACGAAAGAGCAAGAGGCGGGACGTCGAAGTCCCCCTCTCCCCGACGGGGAGAGGGAAGGGTGAGGGGCCCTGGCGCCCCGACCTGAAGCGCCCTGCCCCTCAGCCTTCCACGTTGAAGCGGTCTCCGTCGAAGACATAGACGACGCCCTGGCGGACGAAGACCTCGGCCGCCCTGGTCCGGTCCATGGTGCCGCGCAGGGCCATGAGCGTGCGCCCCACCCCGCCATGCGACACGATGACCGCCGGCCGGTCGACCAGCGCCAGGAAGGCGGCAAGCCGTGCCGCCACGTCCTCGTAGTTCTCACCCTCCGGCGGCTTGGTATGCCACTTGTCGGCGAGGCGGGCGGCGGCGAGCGAGGGCGAATGGGCCTCGACCTCGGGCCAGGTGAGGCCCTCCCAGGCGCCGAAGGAGAGCTCCTTCAGCCTGTCGTCCATGCGATAGGCCGGCGGATGAAGCCCGATGCGGGCGCGCAGCAGCTCCATGGTCTCGCGGGTCCGCGACAGCGGGCTCGACCAGTAGGCGAGGTCGGCATGGTCGGGCGCGAGGCGGGCGAGGATGGCGCCGACCTCCTCGGCCTGGACGCGGCCGACATCGTTGAGCGGAATGTCGCGCTGGCCCTGCAGCCGGCCTTCGGCATTCCAGTCGGTCTCGCCATGGCGGACGAAGTAGAGTTTGTGGGTCATGGCGGCACGACTGGGGGAGGAGCGTGACGTCCCTATGGCGACTGGATCGGAGCTTGTCGAGGGCACAGAGCTTGACCGGCGGCGCAGGACGGGCCACCTCGGCTCTGGCAACTGAACAGGCGACGCCCGTGACCCCTTCGCAGCACCTGAAGCTCGGCCTCATCGCGCTGGTGGCGACCCTCGTCGTCGACCAGGCCTTCAAGGTCTTCATGCTGCAGGTGGTGCAGATCACGCCGGGCCAGGTCATCACCGTGCTGCCGGTGCTCGACCTCGTCATGGCCTGGAACTACGGCGTCTCCTTCGGCATGTTCCAGCAGGACGGCATGGCCGGCCAATGGGCGCTCGTCGCCTTCAAGGTGGCGGCGGTGGTGCTCATTGCCTGGTGGCTGTGGCGGGCCGAGACCGGCATGACCGCCCTCGGCCTCGGCCTCATCGCCGGGGGCGCCATCGGCAACGGCCTCGACCGCGTGCTCTATGGCGGCGTCGCCGACTTCTTCGCCTTCCACATCACCACCGCCTCGTGGCAGTTCCAGTGGTACGTCTTCAACCTCGCGGATGTGGGCATCGTTGCGGGGGTCGCGCTGCTTCTGTATGAGTCCCTGCTCGGCAAGCGGCCCGATGCCTCGAAATCGGCATGATCCTGAGGGATGAGGGTCGCGAGCGGCCTGCGCCCGGCGCGGCCCCTGAGACGAGACTGCGAGAGGGCGCGCCCGGCGTCGCCCCGAGACGAGGAAAGACGGAGATGATGCGTATCCGCACCGCGCTGCTCGCCACGGTCCTCATTGCCGCGGGCTCCGGCGCCCAGGCCCAGCAGAGCGAGCAGAGCATCGAGGGCCGGATCTTCGGCGGCCTGCTCAGCGGCCTCGGCCTGGTCGACCGCCAGCGCCCGCCCATCGATTATCGCGAGCGCGCCCCGCTGGTGCTGCCGCGCAACAACGCCCTGCCGCCGCCGCAGGACCCGGCCGCCGCCCGCAACAGCAACTGGCCGAACGATCCGGACGTTGCCCGCGCCCGCGCCGCCGGCCTTGCCGAGCGCACCCCCATCGTGCGCGACGACCAGGGCCGCACCCTCACCAATTCCGAGATGCGCGCCCGCCAGAACGGCGGCTGGTTCGGCGGCGGCGAGGTCGACACGACCCGTGACCGCTCCGCCAATGCCATTGCCGGCCCCTCGACCGCCGACGAGATGCGCGTGGCGCCGATCTGGTCGCAGGTCGGTTCGCTCTTCGGCCCCAATTCCCGCGACAACCAGGTGGTGCCCTTCCCCGGCGAGCCGCCGCGCCGCCGGCTGATCGAGCCGCCGCCGGGCTACCGCACCGCCTCGCCCGACGCGCCCTACGGCCCGGTCGGTCGCCGTCCCGACGATCCGCAGGCGCCGAACATGCGCGGCCAGAGCGGCCAGGATCCGGTGGGCAATGCCGGCGGCCAGCGCTGAGCCGGTGACGCCATGCTGAACCGCCTGTCCTCCGGCCGGCCGACCGATGGTGAGGCCGAGGTCCGCTATCTCGACGCCGACATCCGCATCCTGCGGCCCGGCACGTTCGTGCGCTGCGCCGTGACCGGCGAGGCCATCCCGCTCGACGACCTGAAATATTGGAGCGTGGCGCGGCAGGAGGCCTATTCCGGCCCGCCGCAGGTGCTGCGGCGCCTCCATCCCGAGCGCTACAAGGCCCTGCTCGCGCGGTCGACCTGACGCGCGCTGCGGCTCGGGTGGACGCCCGCGCCGGCCCTCAGGCTGTCGCCTGTGCCGGACCGGCCTCCAGGGCAAATCCCTCGTCAATCCAGCCGGTGATCCCGCCGGCCATGATCTTCACCGGCAGGCCGAGCCTTGCCAGCCTGAGCGCGCCGCGCGCCGCGCCGTTGCAATGCGGCCCGGCGCAATAGGTGACGAACAGCGTCCCCGCCGGCCACTGGGCCATCCGGGAGGCGATGATCTTGCCGTGCGGCAGGTTGATCGCCCCGGGAACGTGGCCACGCTCGAACAGCGCCGGGCTGCGCACATCCAGCAAGACGAAGTCCGCGCCCTTGCCGAGCGCATCGTGAACGTCCCAGCAATCCGTCTCGAAGGTGAATTCGGCGGCGAAGTGTGCCTCCGCCTCGGCGGGGGACGCGGCGGGGATCTGGGTCACGGCGCTCGGCATGGTCATCTCCTCAAGGGGGTGCGGAGCCTGTTTTTCGGCTTTTCGGCGAGCGGCGCGAGTGGCAGGATTGCCATTGATGCTGAAGATCCCGCCAGATCGCCCGATCCATCCCGAAAGCCCGGCCACCACGGGCCCGCTCGTCGTCGCCATCGCCTATGACGGGCTCTGCACCTTCGAATATGCGATCGTCGCCGAGGTCTTCGGCCTCGCCCGTCCGGAGATGGGCGCCGGCTGGTATCGCTTCGCGACGGCGGCGATCGAGCCCGGCCCGCTGCGGGCGCATGGCGGGCTGCGGGTGGAGGTGGATGGCGATATCTCCCTGCTCGGGCAGGCCGACCTCATCGTGGTGCCGGGCTGGAAGGGCATGGACGTGCCCGTCCCCGACAGCCTGCGCGAGGCCCTGCTGGCCGCGCATTCCCGCGGCGCGCGGCTCGCGTCGATCTGTTCAGGCGCCTTCGTGCTCGCCGCCACGGGGCTGCTCGACGGCAGGCGTGCGGCGACCCACTGGCGCTACGCCGATGCGCTGAGGCGCGCCCGGCCTGCGGTCGCGGTGGATGCCTCGGTGCTCTATATCGAGGAGGGGCGCGTCCTCACCTCGGCGGGATCTGCGGCCGGCATCGACCTGATGCTGCATATCGTGCGCAGCGATTTCGGCGCCGAGGCCGCCAACAGCGTCGCGCGGCGGCTGGTCATGCCCGCCCATCGCAGCGGCGGGCAGGCGCAGTTCGTCGAACGCCCGGTGCCGAAGCGGCGCGACAGCCGGCTCGCGCCGCTGCTGGACCGGATGCGCACGGAGCTCCAGCGCCGCTGGACGATCCGCGACATGGCGCGCGAGGCGGCCCTCAGCGAACGCAGCTTCCTGCGCCGCTTTGCCGAGGCGACGGGGACGTCGCCGGGGGAGTGGCTGGCGGCGGCGCGGGTGGACGAGGCGCGTCGCCTGCTGGAGGCGACGACCCTGCCGGTGGAGGATGTGGCGAGGCTCGCCGGCTTCGGCAGCACCGCGACGCTACGGCATCATTTCAGCCGCGCCACCGCGCTGAGCCCCCGCGACTATCGCGAAAGGTTCGGCCACGGCCAGGGACGGGCGGCCTAGAACCCGGCGGCGGCGGCCTCGGCCTCGTTCACGGCGAGGGTCACGGCCACGACCGTGGCGGCGGCGGCGAGCCGGTCGAGCGCCGGCGAGCCCTTCAGCTTGACCGCATCCTTCTCCGTCGTGACCAGCGGCAGGCCGGTGGCCTTGGCCTCGGCGAGGAGGCGTGCGGCATCGGCGTCGCCATAGGCGTGGTGGTCGGGGAAGGGCCGGAGCACGGCATTGCGCACGCCGGCCGCGCCCAGGGTCTCGACGAACTTGGCGGGGCGGCCGATGCCGCAGAAGGCGAGGACGTCGCGGTCCTGCAGCCAGGCGCGGGCCTCGGGCTCCACCTCCAGCTGGCCGCGCAGAACCGGATGGCCAAGGCGGGCCGCCATCGCCGCGAGCTCGTCGCCCGCCTCGCCGGGACCGATGACGAGGAGCGCATCGGCGCGGGCGAGCTGGGGCGCCAACGGCGCGCGCAGCGGTCCCGCTGGCAGGACGCGGCCATTGCCGACGCCATGGGCGCCATCGACCACGAGCAGGCTGCGGGACTTGGCGAGCGACGGATTCTGGAAGCCATCGTCCATGACGATGACGGTGGCGCCCCTCGCCACCGCCAGCGCCGCACCGGCCACCCGATCGCGCGCGATGATCGTGAGAGCGTGGCGGGCATGGAGCAGCGGTTCGTCGCCGACCTCGGCCGGCGCATGGCGCGCGGGATCGACGACGATGGGGCCGGCAAGGCTGCCGCCATAGCCGCGGGCGAGGATGGCCGGGCGATGGCCGCTCGCCGCAAGGCGGGCGGCGAGCCACTGGGCGGCGGGCGTCTTGCCCGCACCGCCCACCGTGGGATTGCCGACGCAGAGGACCGGCACGGCAGCACGGGCGCCCTGCCGCCGCATCTTGGCTAGCGTGACGGCGCCGACGAGGGCGCCGAGCGGCGCCAGCAGCCGGCCGGCGAGGGCCTCGGGGTCCGACCAGAAGCCGGGCGCCCTCACCGGCCCGCCATCATCGGTCGCCCCGCATGGCGAGGGTGAGGAAATAGGGCTCGAGCGCCGCGAGCGTGCGGTCGAGCGCGCCGCCGAGGGCGGCCACCGCGCCGCCCGCCGCGTCGCGCTGGCGCTGGCGTTCGCGCTTGTCGGTGAGGAGCGTCAGCGTGGCGGCGGCCAGCGTCTCCGCATCGCTCACCTCGCAGGCGCCCTGCGCCTCGTGGAGCGCGGCATAGACGGCCGCGAAATTGTGGACATGGGGGCCGTGGACCACGGCGGCGCCGAGCTTGGCCGGCTCGATCGGGTTCTGCCCGCCATGGCGGATCAGCGATCCGCCGAGGAAGGCGACGGGCGCGGCGCGGTAGAACAGGCCCATCTCGCCGAGCGTATCGGCGACATAGACGGCATGGCGGTAGCGCGGCAGGTCGCCGCGCGAGCGCTGGCAGGCGGGAAGCTCCATCCGCTCGGCCAGGGCGGCGATGGCGTCGCCGCGCTCGGGATGGCGGGGCGCGATGATGGTGAGGAGGTTGTTGAGCCGGGGAGCCATGAGGCGATGGGCCTCCAGCACCACCTCGTCCTCGCCTTCGTGGGTGGAGGCGGCGAGGAAGACCGGCCGCAGGCCGATGGACTGGGCGAGGATCATCGCCGCCTCGGGCTCGGCCTCGGGCGCCGGCACGTCGAACTTGAGGTTGCCGGTGGTCGAGACGCGCGGCGCGCCGAGTTCCTCTACCCGCCGCGCATCATCCACCGTCTGCATCAGGCAGAGCTCGAAGCGGGAGAGCAGGGCGGCGATGGAGCGCGGCACCCGGCGCCAGCCACGGAACGAGCGCTCGGACATGCGGCCGTTCACCTGGATCAGGGGCGTGCCGCGGGCGGTGGTGCGCAGGATCAGGTTCGGCCAGAGCTCGGATTCGGCGAAGACCGCGAGGTCGGGCTGCCAGTGGTCGAGGAAGCGGTCGACATAGGCCGGCACGTCCCAGGGCATGAACTGGTGGATCGCCCCTTCCGGCAGGCGGCGGGCGGCGATCGCCGCGGCGGTGCGGGTGACCGTCGTCACCAGCACGGCGACGCCGCGCGCCCGCAGCCGGCCGATGAGCGGAATGATGGAGAGGAGTTCGCCGACGCTGGCCCCGTGCAGCCAGATCAGGCGGCCGGCCGGCCGCTCGACCGTGGCCTCGCCGCGGCGCTCCTGGATGCGCTCGGGATCCTCCTTGCCGCGGGCAAGGCGGCGGCGGGCGAGGAGACGCGTCGCCGGGCCCATTAGGGCGGTGGCGCGGACATAGGCGCGCAGGGTGGCCGGCATCCGCACCACAGGCTTAGCCATTCGCCGCGTCCTGCGGGGTCGTCTCGTCCGCCCCGCCGCGGGCGCGCGCAGCCTCAGCGGCGGCCTTGCGGGCCTCGAGGGTGGCGATGACCTCGGCCGACCAGAGCGCAGGCTCGGCGCGGCCCTCGGCGATGGCATAGGCGCGTGCTGTGGCAGCGTTCAGGGCGGCCTCGACCTCCTGCCGATAGCCCTCCATGGCGGCGGAATCGGCGTCGGCAGGCACCCAGATGGGCGGGCCGGCCACGGCGGCGCCGCGCGAGAAGGGCAGGTTGACGCTGGCCTTGTCCCAGGACTTCAGGTCGATGCGCCGCTCGGTCGCGACCGCGATGGGCAGGATCGGCCGGCCGCTCTGCTTCGCCAGCATGACGATGCCGAGCCCGGCGCGGCGGGCGATCTTCGGCACGTCGGCGGTGAGCGCCACGGTTTCGCCGTCGGCCAGGGCATCGACCATCTCGAAATAGGCGCTGACGCCGCCCTTGCGGGCGAACTGGCCCTTGTGGTCACCCGAGCCGCGGATGGTGCGGATGCCGAGCTTCTCGGCGGCAATGGCGTTCATCTCGCCATCGGCCGAGCGCGAGATCAGCACGGCGGCGCGGTATTCCGGCCGCCGGACGAAAGGCGAGAGGAAATGCTGGCCGTGCCACATGGCGAAGATCACCGGCAGATTGGCATCGGCATAGTCGTAGATATTGGGCGGATCGAGGCGAAAGCGCCCGGTGCGCCAGACGAGGCGCAGGTAGCCGGCGAGCAGCGAGCCCGCGGCGGAACGCACCCGTTCGGAGCGCCCCAGGCGCTTGAGGACCGACACCGGCCGCGGCCGCCCGTCAGGCCGCGTCGGGATCGAGCAGGCGATGCAGGTGGACGATGAAGTAGCGCATATGCGCGTTGTCCACGGTCTGCTGGGCCTTGCCCTTCCAGGCGGCATGCGCGGTGGCGTAGTTCGGATAGATGCCGACGATGTCGAGCTTGGACAGGTCGCGGAACTCGGTGCCGTCGAGGCTCTTCAGCTCGCCGCCGAAGACGAGATGGGGCAGCTGTTTGGCGGGTGCCGTGTCGGTCATGGCGATGGTAATCCCCTCAGGTCGTGACGCCGCGGCGGCGATCCTCGGCGGCAGCGCGCCGAAGAAGCTCATGCAGCGGGAAACCGGCACAAACGAGCGGAAAATGCGTCGGAACCGGCCTGTTGTAGCAGGGAGCGGTCCCGTCGAGGCCGGTGAGTGATGCTCCCGCTTCGTGCACCAAAAGATCGGCCGCCGCAAGGTCCCAGTCATGGCTCTGGCCGCCGGCGAAGCCGCCATCGATCTCGCTCGCGGCGACCTTGGCAAAGCGCAGCGCGAGCGAGTGGATCTTGGGCAGCGCCACGGCCCCATGGCGCTCCACCTTGACCGTCATCGGCTTCGGCCCGGCGACGACGGCGCCGTCGATGGTCTCACGGCCCTTCACGGCGAGCGGCCGGCCGGCGACGCTGGCGCCATGGCCGCGGGCGGCGATGAAGGTGCGGCCGGCAACGGGCTCGGCGAGCGCTGCCGCCACGGGCCGGCCGTCGCGCACGGCCGCCACGGAGATGGTCCAGTCCGGCAGGCCGGCGGCGAAGGCGCGGGTGCCGTCGATCGGATCGACGATGAAGACCTCTCGCCGATCGAGCCGCGAGGGATTGTCGGCGGTCTCCTCCGACAGCCAGCCGAAATCGGGTCGCGCCGCGCCGAGCCGCTCCTTGAGGAAGCGATCGACGGCGATGTCGGCCTCGGTGACCGGCGAGGCGCCGGCCTTGGTCCAGGTGCGCATGCCGCGCCGCTGGAAGTCGAGGGCGATGGCGCCCGCCTCCTCGGCGAGGCTGGCGAGGAGGTCGCGCAGGACGAGATCGTCAGCGTCCGGCAACGGTGAGTCCCTCCACCAGGACGGTCGGCGCGTCGACGCCGTGGAGCAGGACGAGATCGTCGGCCGGCGTCAGGTTGGCGAACATGTCGACGAGATTGCCGGCAATGGTGATCTCGGCGACCGGATAGGCGAGTTCGCCGTTCTCGATCCAGTAGCCCGAGCAGCCGCGGGAATAGTCGCCCGTCACCATGTTCACGCCCGAGCCGATCATGTCGGTGACGTAAAGACCGCTCGTGATGGCGCCGATCATGTCCTTCGGGCTCACCGTGCCGGCGGCGAGATGGAGGTTGGTGGCGCCGGGCGAGGGCGGGCCGCCGGTGCCGCGGCTGGCATGGCCGGTGGTCCTGAGGCCGAGTTCGGCGGCGGTGGCGCTGTCGAGCAACCAGCTCGTCAGCACGCCGTCATCGACCAGCACCAGGGGCTTCGTCGCAACACCCTCACCGTCGAAGGGCCGCGAGCGCAGGCCGCGGCGGCGGTGCGGATCGTCGACGATGGAAACGCCGGGCCTGAAGATGCGCTGGCCCAGCCGGTCGCGCAGGAAGGAGGTCTTGCGCGCCACCGACTGACCGTTGGCGGCGGAGGCGAGATAGGAGGGAAAGCTCGCGGCGGTGCGCGGGTCGAAGACCACCGGCACTTTGGTCGTGTCGACCTTGCGGGGATTGAGCCGGCGCACGGCGCGCTCGCCGGCCCGCGCGCCCACCGCCTCGGCGGCCTCGAGATCGGCACGGTGGCGGGTGGCGCTGTAGTCGTAGTCGCGCTCCATGCCCGTGCCCTCGCCGGCAATGGCGGTGACCGAGAAGGAGGTCGACGAGCCGAGGGAGGCGCCCTCGAAGCCGGTGGAGGTGACCAGGGCGAAGCCGCCAATGCCGGCGCCGGCGCTGGCGCCACCGGACTTGGCGACGCCCTTCACGGCGAGCGCCGCCTCCTCCGCCCGGCGGGCGAGGGCCTCGAGGTCGCTCACCGCCATCATCACGGGATCGATCAGGTCGAGGTCGGGCCAGGCGGTGGCGAGGTCGGCCGGGTCGGCGAGGCGGGCATAAGGATCCTCGGGCGCGACGCGGGCAATGGCGACGGCGCGCTCGGCGAGGGCCGCCGCGTCCTCGCGCGGATCGTTGGAGGAGACGGAGGCAGAGCGGCGGCCGACGAAGACGCGCAGGCCGAGATCATCGCCCTCAGAGCGCTCGGAGCTCTCCACCTTGCCCTCGCGCATCTGCACGCCGACCGAGACGCCGCGCAGGGCCATGACGTCGGCGGCATCGGCGCCGGCCTTGCGGGCCGCGGCAACGAGGCGCCGCGCCCGGTCGAGAAGGGCACCGGTATCGAGAAGATCGGACATGAACCTGCCTTGGACGGTCGGCCTGAGGGGTGAACCCGGTGTAGGCATCGCGGCCGGCGGTTTCAAGGCGCAGGGCGCGCGGCGCGGGCGGCTTCACGAAGCGTTCAGCCTGCCGCGCAAGACGGCGGAAAGCACGTCGCCCAAGGCTTTCTCAAGCATGGCGGAAGGTCTCGTCTTTCGCTGATCGGATTGAGGTCCGCTTAACCGTCCAGCTTAAGCGGTCGGACAAGAAATGCTGCGACGATCCTCCCATCGAAGGGACGAGAGCGGCGCAAAGCCTGCCGAAGATCCCTCAGGGAGCATGCAACGTGTCGCGTCAAACAGAGCCCGGCGTCCTCGCCGCCGGGATCGGGGCCCTGCGCCTCGATCCCGCCCAGCTACCGGCCCGCTACGCCGCCCCGGACCGGGGCGCCGATGGCGGCCAGCGCTCCATCGACCTCTTCGCCGACCGGGTCGTCATTCGCCGCACGACGAGCGGCGCCCGGATGAAGCTGCAGCTGCCTGTCTCGGCCTATCGGGGCGTGGTGGTGCGGCTGTCCGGCGAAGCCCTGGCGGGTGAGGCGGTCGAGGTGGTGATGGTCCATCGCGATCCCGCCCTCAGCGTGCCGCTCATGGCCGCGGACGGCAGCGACGACGTGGTCGCCGATTGGCAGCGCTGGGGCCAGGCGCTCGGCCTGCCGCTGCTGGTGGAAGAGGCCGACGGCTCGATGCGCGAGGCCTTCCCGCGGCTCGGCGCCGTGATGCTCGGCACGCCCGGCCCGCGCCGCCGCCGCCGCTCGACCCTCAAGGATCGCCGCCCCTCCGCCCTGATGCGCCGCAAGGCCACCAAGGGCATTGCCGGCCAGCCGGTGCATCAGGAGCGCGAGATCATCGCCCGCAACTGACGACCCTCGCGCTGATGTGATGCGTCTCGCGGGGCTGTGACCGCCACAGGCGCGGGGCGGTATGGCCCTGATGTTGCCACTCGCGCCTGCCACGTCTATGGCCTGTTCCATGTTCACGGCCCCAGACGAGGTCCCACCCATGCTGTCCCGCCGCCATATCATCGAGGGCACCGCCGCCCTCGGCCTGGTTGCCGCCTTCCCGGGGCTCGCCCTCGCCCAGCGCCGCGCCGCCGCCGAGACCGTCGACGTCGCCCAGCTGATGCAGCCCGGCCCGCTGGGCGATGTGTCCATCGGCAAGGCCGATGCGCCGGTCACCATCGTCGAATACGCCTCGCTGACCTGCGGCCATTGCGCGACGTTCCACACGACGATCCTGCCCGAGCTGAAGAAGAAGTATGTCGAGACCGGCAAGGTCCGCCTCGTCTTCCGCGAGTTCGCGCTGAACCAGCTCGATGCCGCCGTCTACATGCTCACCCGCTGCATGCTCGGCGCCGACGGCAAGGCCGGCGAGGGCGTCGACCAGAGCCGCTATTTCGCGCTGATCGAGGTGTTCTTCCAGCAGCAGCGCACCTGGGCCTTCGGCGGCAACCCGCTCGAGGCCGTCACCGCCATCACCCGCCAGGCCGGCATGACGCAGGCGCAGTTCGAGGCCTGCCTCAACAACCAGGCGATCCTCGACGCGCTGAACACGACGCGCGAGCGGGCCTCCACCGCCTTCGGGGTAGAGTCGACGCCGACCTTCTTCATCAACGGCCGCCGCTTCCTCGGCGCCCAGCCGGCGGCGGAATTCTCCAAGGTCATCGACCCGCTGCTGCCGGCCTGAGGCCGGCGCATCTGACAATGAAGAAGCCGCCGGGCGACCGGCGGCTTTTTTGTTGGCCGTGCGCGAGACGGGTGGACTGGGAAGAGAGGCATGCTCCGCTCCCGGCCTTGGTGCTCTGCATTGCGCAAGTGCGTCCTTCGAGGCTCGCTGTCGCTCGCACCTCAGGATGAGGATCGGGGATGACTGGCAGAGAGGATGTCGCGGCGGCTGGGCGAATTGCCAGTCTCACCCTTCCTCATCCTGAGGTGCGAGCGACAGCGAGCCTCGAAGGACGCACTCGGGTTCTGCAAGGCGCTGTTCTGGCTCAGGACAGACCCCATCGCCCCCTGGCCATCAGATCCCCCAAACGAAAACCGCCGGGCAGGGCCCGGCGGTTCGGTATGGTCAGGTGCCTGAGGCCTGCAGCGTCAGTTCAGGCGCGCCTTCACCTCGGCGATGCCGGAGGCGATGAGCTTCTCGCCAGCTGCGCCCTTGGCGAGATCGGCCAGAACCGTGCCGGCGGCGGCGGTGGCGACATCGGCGGCCGCGGCGCGGACGTCCGCAATGGCCTGGGCCTCGGCCTGGGCGATCTTGGTCTCCGCCATCGCCGTGCGGCGGGCGACGAAGTCCTCGATCTTGGCCTTGCCCTCGGCGGCGAGACGCTCGGCCTCGGTCTTGGCGGCGGCGACGATGTCACGCGCCTCCTGCTCGGCGGCCAGCTGGCGCTTGCGGTACTCGGCGACGATGGCCTCGGCCTCCTCGCGCAGGCGCTTGGCCTCGGCGAGCTCGGCAGCGATGCGGTCGGCGCGCGCGTCGAGCGCGTTGAGGACCGTGGTATGGGCGCCCATCTTCCACGCAATGGCGATGAAGATGATGAGGCCGATCCAGATCGGCAGATATTCGCTCATCCCGTCCTCCTCAGCGCTTCAGGGCGGCGTCGACCGCCGCCTCGATGCGGGTGGCCTCGGCGGAGGCGCCGGCGAGGCGCTCGACGATGGCCTGGGCGGTGTCGACCGCGATGGAGCGGACATTGCCCATGGCCGTCTCGCGCGCCTTGGCGATGGTCGCCTCGGCGGTAGAGAGATCGGCCGCGAGCTTGGCCTCGAGGGTCTTGCGCTCGGCGTCGGCCTCGGCGGTGATCTTCGCCTTGGTCTCGGCCGCAATGGCCTGGGCATTGGCCCGGGCCTCGGCGAGCGACTTCTCGTAGGACGCGGTGGCAGCGTCTGCCTCCGCCTTCATCGTCTGGGCGGCGGCGAGGTCCGAGGCGATGCGGCTGGCGCGATCCTCGAGGATGCCGCCGATGCGCGGCGCGATGTGCCGCGACATCAGGTAGTAGAGCAGGCCGAAGGCGATCGCCAGCCAGAGCAGCTGCGAGCCGTAGGTTTCCACCCGGAAGGCCGGGAAACCGCCTTTGGACGGGACCTGAGTCCCAGAAGAGGTGTTCGTCGCCATTGCGGGACCCTGACGGCGCGAAACGGCCTCACGAGGAGACCGCACGCGAAAGCGATGGCCGGCCGGAGCCGGGCGGTGAACGCCGGTTCTCCCGCGCGGACCGGACCCTCAAGGGGACCGGCGCGCGGAGGAGCGTCCGCCGTGGATCAGACCACGAAGAGCAGGACGAGGGCGACGACGAGCGCGAAGATGCCGAGGCCTTCCGCGAGAGCCGCGCCGACGATGGCGTTGGTGAACTGGCCGGCGGCAGCCGACGGGTTGCGCAGGGCGCCGGCAACGAAGTTGCCGAAGATGTTGCCCACGCCCATGGCGGCGAGGCCCATGCCGAGGCAGGCGAGACCAGCGCCGAGGAACTTGGCTGCAACCGGATCCATTTTGAACTCCTGTGAGGTGTTGGGAGCGAAAGAGTGCTTAGCGGCCTGCCGTCACCGGATCAGTGATGGCCAGGATGGAGGGCGTCGTTGAGGTAGATGCAGGTCAGGATGGTGAAGACATAGGCCTGCAGGACAGCGACGAGCAGTTCGAGCGCGGTGAGCGCGGTGATCATCAGCACGGGGAGCGTCGCGCCCAGCATGCCGAGGACCCCGGCGCCCGCCATGGCGGTGACGAAGCCGGCGAAGACCTTCAGCGCGATATGGCCGGCGGTCATGTTGCCGAAGAGACGAAGCGACAGCGAGATCGGCCGCGAGATGAAGGAGATGACCTCGATCACCACGATCACCGGAAGGATCGCCTTGGGCAGGCCCGAGGGCGCGAAGAGCGCGAACCAGTGGGTGCCGTGCTTCATGATGCCGTAGACGATCACGGTGGTGATCACCAGCATGGCGAGGGCGGCGGTGACGATGATGTGGCTGGTCACCGTGAAGGCGCCGGGGATCATGCCGATCAGGTTGCCGAACAGCACGAACATGAACAGCGAGAAGACCAGCGGGAAGAACTTCATGCCTTCCTTGCCTGTCGTCTGCCTCACCGTTCCCGCGACGAACTCATAGGCGAGCTCGGCCATGGACTGCATGCGGGTCGGCACCAGGCGGCGGCCGGTGGTCGAGAGGAGCAGGAAGGCCGCGGTCACGCCGACCGCGATGAACATGTGCAGCGAGGAGTTGGTGAAACCGAAATCGGCCCCGCCGATCTTGAGCGGGACGAGGTGGACGAGCTCGAACTGTTTGATCGGATCGGCCATCGCCGGTCTGCTCCCACGCGATCTTCTAGTCGGACCGGACCGGCCGTTCAGCCGCCCCGCTGGGCCCGCTGTGCCGACTTGACGAGGTTGTAGACACCCGTCGCGAAGCCCAGCAGGAGAAACACGATAAGACCCCAGGGTCGCGTTCCGGCGAACCGGTCCACGAGCCAGCCGATCATGGCGCCGGCGATGACGCCGGACACGAAATCGGCCGAGAAGCGGAAGAGCTTCACCAGCCCGGACGGTTCCTGAGCCGTCCGGCCGTCGGGCGCTGCTCCCGTGGATCGGTCGCGATCAAGTTCCGCGAGCTTCGATTCAAGGGCGCGCCGCCGCGCGTCGAGGTCGGATTCTGGGGGAGACTGACCCGTCATCGCACCGTCGCTCCACTTCCTGGCGCCTCGCCACGGCCATGACGGCCGGCGCCTCGCCTGAAATCAACGACGGAAGGACGCCGAACGGCCACCCCCCGAAAACCGGGCACACCTATAGTGATGCGGCCAAATCGTGTCAAGGACACTGACACATGAATTAAAGCATTGATCTGCAATATGTTTTTGGCGTCTTCGTCGAAGGTCCGAGCAGCCGTGCGACATCGCGTGCGCAGTGCGGCATGTCCCGGCAGTCCTTGAGCTTTCGCCTGCCGGACGGGCGGCTGCTGCCCGAAAAGCTTGCTTGCGGTGGATGGCGGCCCCCCGGACACTGGCCCTGCCCCACCGGAACACCGCCATGTCCGCCTCCCCGTCGTCCTCGTCCCCCGCTGCCACGCCCCGCCATCCGCTCGATCCGCTGACGCTCGAGGAGATCGCCGCGGCCCGCGCGATCCTTCTCTCGGCGAAGGCGCTCCCCGACACGACCCGCTTTCCCACCCTGCAGCTGGACGAGCCGGGCAAGGCCGAAATCGCCGCCTGGTCGCCGGGCATGCCGATGCGCCGCCGCGCCTTCGCCGTGACCCTCGACACCGCCACGGGGGCCGTCCACGAGGCGCTGATCGACGTCACCGGCGGCACCGTCCTCACCTTCACCGCCCGCGACACCCAGACGGCTCCTTACGGCCAGCCGCCGGTGATCATCGAGGAGTTCTTCAAGGCCGGCGACATCGTCAAGGCCGATCCCGGCTGGCGCCGTGCCATGACCCGGCGCGGCCTCAGCGAGGCCGAGATCGAGCTCGTCCAGGTCGACCCCTTCTCGGCCGGCTATTTCGGCCGCGAGGCCGAGATCGGCCGTCGCCTCGTCAGCGCGGTGAGCTACTGGCGCGCGGCGCCGGAAGACAACGGCTATGCCTCGCCGATCGAAGGCGTCGTCGCGCTGGTCGATCTCATCGAGAACCGCGTCGTCCATCTGGTCGACGAGGATCCGATCATCCCTATCCCGCGCAAGCGGCGGAACTACGACCGCGCCTCGCTGCCCGCCCCGCGCAGCGACGTGAAGCCCCTGAACATCGTCCAGCCGGAGGGGCCAAGCTTCACGGTCGATGGCTGGAAGGTGACCTGGCAGGGATGGTCCTTCCGCGTCGGCTTCACCGCCCGCGAAGGGCTGGTGCTCCACCAGCTCGGCATCACCGACAAGGGGCGTTTCCGCTCCATCGTCCACCGCGCCAGCGTGACGGAAATGGTGGTGCCCTATGCCGACCCGACGGCGAACCATTTCTGGAAGAGCGCCTTCGATGCCGGCGAATATGGCCTCGGCAAGCTCGCCAACGCGCTGGAGCTCGGCTGCGACTGCCTCGGCCTCATCCACTATTTCGACGTCCCCATGGCGGACGATGCCGGCAACCCCATGGTGATGCCCAACGCGGTCTGCATGCACGAGGAGGATTACGGCCTCCTGTGGAAGCATTACGAGATGCGCACCGGGGTGTTCGAGGCCCGGCGCTCGCGCCGCCTCGTCATCTCGTTCTTCGCCACGGTGGGGAACTACGACTACGGCTTCTACTGGTACCTCTACCAGGACGGCACGATCCAGCTGGAGGCCAAGCTCACCGGCATCATCCAGACCGCGGCGGTGGCGCCCGGCGCCGCCTACCCTTGGGGCGGCATGGTGGACGAGGGCCTCGGCGGGCCGACCCACCAGCACTTCTTCAACGTCCGCCTGCACATGGCGGTGGATGGCGAGGGCAATTCGGTCACCGAGCACGAGTTCGTCCCCCGGCCCTGGGGCACCGACAACCCCCATGGCAATGTGTTCGACACCACGACGCGGCTGCTTCAGAACGAGCGGGACGCCGCCCGCGAGGCGGATGGGCGGACCGGCCGCTACTGGAAGATCATCAATCCCAATGTCGCCAATTCGGTCGGCAAGCCCACCGGCTACAAGCTGGTGGTGCAGCCGAGCCCGCTGATGCTGGCGCAGGAGGGCTCGACAGTGGCGGAGCGCGGCGGCTTTGCCCGCAAGCATGTCTGGGTGACGCCCTTCGACCCCGCGGAGAAATATGCCAGCGGCGACTATCCGAACCAGCATGCCGGCGGCGATGGCCTGCCGCGCTATATCCGGCAGGGGCGGAGTATCGAGAACACGGACCTGGTGGTCTGGCACTCCTTCGGCCACACCCATGTGTGCAAGCCCGAGGATTTCCCTGTGATGCCGATGGAATATGCCGGCTTCATGCTGAAGCCCAACGGGTTCTTCTCGGAGAACATCGCCATGGACCTGCCGGCGGAGAAGAACCACGCCAGCGTGCAGAATGGCGCGGGCGGCGGTGAGGGAGGCGGGTGCTGTTGCGGGTGAGACGGTGCGGCTTACGCCGTCTCGGGCTGCTTCACGCGCTCACGCAGACCGCCCGCCGTCGGCACCCGTCCACGGTCAATGTCCTGGTTCGCCGCCTTGATGACCGAGGCCTCGTGAGCCTTGCCGGCATCGACCTTCTTTCGGCTGACAAGCCAGCGGGCGACCGTCGCCCAGTCCCAGAGCGGGCTGTCCGAGGTGACGCGGGCGATCGGCGGCGGAAAGCCCTTGCCCCGCTGGCCCTTGGCGTACTGGGTCATGGCGGCGCGGGACAGGCCGGTCCGCTCGGCAATGTCCGCGAGACTGACGAGCGGATCCGGCTCGACACGGTCAACGCTGGCGCCTGTCGCGGCGACATCGCGCACGGCAGATGCGATGGCCTCTTCGAGCGTCGCGGCGTCGCGGGCGAAATCGACGATGATGTGGCCCTTCTGGAAGGACACGGTCGCGTCATCGCAGCCGCCGTCATAGAAGCGCTGCTCGAAATCGGCCGCCTGCGGATCGAGGCCGGACGCGATGATGGTGAACTCATGAATCGCCATTGTCGCCCTCCTCCTTGTGGGGGCACCGATCCAGTGCGCGAATGATCTGCTTTGCATGTGTGTCGGCGTCGCGAGGGGTTCCGTTCACGCCCACCTGGCAGCCATTGCGGTCCGCCTGCGGGCAGAACAGCCGGCCCCAGTGACCCATCTTCCGGAAGGTCCACCCTCGTGGCCTCTGCTTCTGCGACAGCAGCCTCAACCTCCTTGTCGGGATGCCGCGACCTAGACACGACCTTGGCCGCTATACATGTCTGCGTTAACAGATGTCAACACTCGCAGTTCCTTATGCACAACCAAGGGTAAACGCTGGATGAACGGAATCCGGCGCAGGCACGCCACCGGCGTGGCTGACCGAACCGGCGGCCAGCCCACCATTTCGCGTTCAGGTTGTGCGTGTCAATGCTCTCGGATGTGTCAGGCGCATGGCGCCCGTGGGAGTGTTGCCCGTCATGGGCAGCAGTCCGGAGAGTGCCCGATCCATAGCCCAGGAGCGTGACGCTGTCAAGGACTTTGGTCCTATTCGAGGCTCCGCGGCTTGGAGGCTGCCACCACCCTCTCCGTCATGGCCGGGCTTGCCGGGGCCATCCACGACTTGACCACTGGCCCATCAGAATTCGTGGATACCCGGCACAAGGCCGGGCATGACGGTGGCGATCCATGAGTCCGGCCGACAAAGCGGAGGATGGCATGATCCGAGTGCGTCCTTCGAGGCTCGCTTCGCTCGCACCTCAGGATGAGGAGGGTGGCGGATTGCAGGACGGCAAAGGCAGCCAACCGACCGGACAGCGGTCTTGCCGGTCACTCCGGTCCTCATCCTGAGGTGCGAGCGAAGCGAGCCTCGAAGGACGCACTTGCGGTCTGCAGCGCTCCAGGCGGCAAGGCACCCGCTATTTCCGTCATGGCCGGGCTTGTCCCGGCCATCCACGACTTGACCACTGGCCCATCAGAATTCGTGGATGCCCGGCACAAGGCCGGGCATGACGTGTGGAGGTTCCGGAGAAATTCCGGACAGGCTCAAGCCGTGAGGAAGCACCTCACTCCGCGGCGATGAGCTGCTCGGCGCGCCCCAGATCCACGCTGACCAGCGTCGAGACACCGCGCTCGGCCATGGTCACCCCGAAGAGCCGATCCATGCGGCTCATGGTGATGGGGTTGTGGGTGATGACCACGAAGCGGGTGTCCGTGGTCCGCGCCATGTCATCGAGCAGGTCGCAGTAGCGCTCGACATTGGCGTCATCGAGCGGCGCGTCGACCTCGTCCAGCACGCAGATCGGTGCGGGATTGGTGAGGAAGACCGCGAAGATGAGCGCGATAGCGGTCAGCGCCTGCTCGCCGCCGGAAAGCAGCGACAGAGTCTGCGGCTTCTTGCCCGGCGGACGGGCGAGGATGTCGAGGCCGGCCTCCAGCGGATCGTCGGATTCAACGAGCTGCAGCTCGGCCGTGCCGCCACCGAACAGGGTGGTGAAGAGGCGCTGGAAGTTCTCGTTGACGGTGGCGAAGGAGGCGAGCAGGCGCTCGCGGCCCTCGCGGTTCAGCGAGCCGATGCCGCCGCGCAGCTTCTTGATGGCCTCGACCAGGTCGTCGCGCTCGCGGACCATGCCGTCGAACTGCGCCTGGACCTCGGTCAGCTCCTCGTCGGCGCGCAGGTTGACGCCGCCGAGCCGCTCGCGTTCGCGGCGCAGGCCGTCCAGCTGGTCCTCGACGCGGCGGGCATCGGGCAGGGCTGCCTCCGGACCGAGGCCGGCGAGGCGGGTGAGCGCCGGCGGATCGGTCTCGAACTTCTCGGCGATCTCGGCGCCGATCTCGCGGAGGCGGCCGCGGGCCGATTCGAGCCTGGCCTCGGCGCGGGCGAAAGCCTCGCGGGCGCCGGTCATGGCCTCCAGCGCGGCGCGGGCGGCGCGGTCGGCATTGGCGAGCGCGGTCTCGCCGGCGGCGAGGGCGTCGGCCGCGGCGCGCTGGGTGGCCTCGGCCTCCTGGATGCGGGCGATGAGCTCGCGGCGCTGGACGAGGAAGGTGTCGGGCGCCTCGGAGAGGGCCTTGGCCTCCGCCCGGGCCTCGGCGAGGCGCTGGTCGAGGGCGGCGATCTGCCGGCCGGCATTGGCCTGGCGCTCGATCCACTGGGCGCGGTCGCGGGCCAGCTCGCCGCGGCGGCGGGTGCGCATCTCGGCTTCGCGGGTCAGCCCCTGGGCCTCGCCGCGGGCCTCGGCGAGGGTGGCGCGGGCCTGGGCCACCTCGGCGCGAATCTCGGCGAGCGCCGCCTCGAGCTGGGCGGTCTGGCCGAGGCCGTCGAGGGCGGTCAGCGCATCGGCCTTGACCGCGACGGCCTCGTCGATGCTGGCCTTGAGGCGCGAGCGCGCCTCGACGAGAGCCGCGAGGCGGGTGACGACGCCGGCTGCGGCGCGCTCGACGCCGGCGAGCTGGTCGCGCAGGCCATCGACGCGGCGCTGGGCGGCGCGCCAGCCGTCGCGGGCGGCGATCTCGCGGGCCGCGGCGGCCTTGACCACGCCGACGGCGACCTCGGCAAGCGCCTTGAGATCGTTGACCTGGGCGCGGGAGGCGACCAGGTCCTTCTCGAGATCGCCGAGGCGGTTGCGCTCGGCAAGGCGGCGCGCGGCGGCGGTCGGGGCATTGGCGGCGACGACGAAGCCGTCCCAGCGCCAGAGGTCGCCTTCGCGGGAGACGAGGCGCTGGCCGGGCTTCAGCAGGGCGGCAAGGCGCGGGCCGTCAGCCTTGGCGACGAGGCCGATCTGGGCGAGGCGGCGGGCAAGCTCGGCCGGGGCGGTGACATGGGCGGCCAGCGGCTCGACGCCCTCGGGCAGGGCCGGGTCGCCGGCGGCATCGGCGCCACCCCAGCGCTGCGGCGAGGCGGAGGCGGTCGGGACGTCAAGGTCGTCGCCGAGCGCCGCGCCGAGGGCGGTCTCGAAGCCCTTGGCGACGCGGATCGCCTCCAGGACCGGCGGCCACTTGGAGGCATGGGAGACGTTCAGCACCTTGGCGAGGGTGCGCACCTCGGTGTCGAGGCGCTGGACGGTGCGCTCGGCATCGGCGAGCGGGCGGCGAGCCTCGCCCTCCTGCGACCGGGCACCGGCATGGGCCTGCTCGGCGGCTACCGCCTCGGCTTCCGCCGCGACGAGGGCGGTGGCGGCGGCGTCGAGTTCGGCCTTTAGGGCGGCGAGCCGCGCGGCATGGTCGGACCCGGCCTCCAGCTTCGCCGTCTCGGCATCGATCTCGGCGAGCTGGCCCTCGAGCCGCATCAGCCGCTCGCCGGCATCGCGGATGGTGCGCTCCAACTGGTTGCGGCGGGCGGTGATTTCGGCGAGGGCCGAGGTCGCCTCGGAGAAGGATTTCTCGGAGACCGCGAGAGCCGCCTCGGCGGCGGTGACGCGGGCCGCGGCGGCGGCTTCGGCGGCCTTGGCGCCCTCGGCGGCGGCGGCAAGCTCGGCTTCCTCGGCAGCGAGGCGGGCGATGACGCCGTCGGCATCGGCGCCGAGCGCCTTCTCGCGGGCAATGTCGCCGTCGAGCTGGGCGATGCGGCGGTCGAGCTCGGCGATGCGCTCGCGGGCACGCTTTTCCTCGCCCTCGAGCTGGTCGCGGGCGACGACGAGCCGGTGCAGCGCCGCGCCTGCCTTGGCCGCCTCGTCGCGCAAGGATGGCAGGACGTGGGCGGCAACCGCCTGGTCCTTGGCCGCCTCGGCCTGGGCGGTGGTGCGGGTGGCGACGAGGCGCGTCTCCTCCTCGACGAGGCGCTCGGCCTCGCGGACGAGATCGCCGGCCTCGCGGAACTTGAGATAGGCGAGCGTCGCCTCGGCCTTGCGGATGTCGGCGGAGAGGCCGCGATAGCGCACGGCCTGGCGCGCCTGCCGCTTCAGGCCGTCGAGCTGCGTCTCGATCTGGGTGAGAACGGTCTCCAGACGGTCGAGATTGGTCTCGGCCGCCTTCAGCCGCGTCTCGGCCTCGTGGCGGCGGGCGTGCAGGCCGGCAATACCGGCGGCCTCCTCAAGGATGCGGCGGCGGGCCTGAGGCTTGGCGGAGATGATCTCGCCGATCTGGCCCTGGCGGACGAGGGCCGGCGAGCGGGCGCCGGTCGAGGCATCGGCAAAGAGCAGCTGGACGTCGCGGGCCCGGACCTCGCGGCCATTGACCTTGTAGACGGAGCCCGCCTCGCGCTCGATGCGGCGCGAGACCTCCAGCACGTCGTGATCGTTGAACTGGGCGGGGGCGAGGCGGCGGCCATTGTCGACCGTCAGCATGACCTCGGCGGTGTTGCGCGCCGGGCGGTTGCCGGAGCCGGAGAAGATGACGTCGTCCATCCCCGAGGCGCGCATGTTCTTGAACGAGTTCTCGCCCATGACCCAGCGCAGGGCCTCGACGAGATTCGACTTGCCGCACCCGTTCGGCCCGACGACGCCGGTGAGACCCGGCTCGATCAGGAAATCGGTGGGTTCGACGAAGGTCTTGAACCCGTGGATGCGCAGACGGGAGAATTTCATCGCGCGGCGAAGCCCCTTGCGGGATGGAGGACTGACCCTGCCACGAAACGCGGCCCACCGCCATATGTAGCGGTCGATATGAGGGGTGACCTCAATATCTTGGTGCCAACAGCTTCGCGGGCGGGGCATCACCGGGCAAGCGCCGCGGCCGGCTTGTGCACAGAAAGCGGCCGCTTATCCCCCGGGCCGAGGGGCTGCGGACAGTGCAGCGCACCCAGCGACGTTGCATCGCACGTCAACACACTACGGCCATGAGCCGGCTTGGTGTACAAGAAGGAGCGGAATCAGACGGCCGGGACGCCACGAAGCCCGCCCGAAGGAGGAAACCATGAGTGCCAAACCGCAACCGGTGCCGCCCAAGGGTGTCCGGCTGGAAGATCGCTACGGCCAGGTTGGCCTGAAGGCGGTGGCCGGGGCGATCAAGCCCACGAAGGCCCAGAAGGCCGGCTGACAAAGCCCCCCAAACGACAACGGCGGCCCAAGGGCCGCCGTCGTGCTTTCAAGCCCTGGCTGCGCCTCAGCGCACGATGACCTTGGTGCCCACGCCGACCCGATTGTAGAGGTCGATCGCGTGCTCGTTGTGCATGCGGATGCAGCCCGAGGACACGGCCTCGCCGATCTGCAGCGGCGAGTTGGTGCCGTGGATGCGATAGAGCGTGTCGCGGCCGTTCTGGTAGAGATAGAGCGCGCGCGAGCCCATCGGGTTCTGCGGACCACCCTCCATGAAGGCGGGCAGGGTCGGCCAGCGGCGGCGCATCTCGGCCGGCGGGGTCCAGGTAGGCCACTCGGCCTTGCGCTGGATGGTGGCGGTGCCGGTCCAGCCGAAAGCCTCGTTGCCGACGGCGACCTGGTAACGGATGGCGGTGCCGTTCGGCTCCACCAGGAAAAGGTGCTTGGTCGAGGTCTCGACGATGATGGTGCCCGGGGCCTCGGTGGTGCGATAGGGCACGCGCAGCGGCATGCGCCAGTAATCCATCTCCACCTGCGGCGCCTGCGCCATGAGCGTGCGGTCACGCTCGGAGATGGGCTGGGTCTGCGAAACGGTGTTGTTGCAGCCGGCAAGCGCCAGACCCAGAACTGCGAGTACGCCCCAACGCATCATTCGACCCCTCTAATGGCGTCCGCGCGGCGATTGGCAAGGCAACGCGGTTTGTGACCAGTCGTGTCAAGCTTGTGGCGAAGGGTTGGCGCTAGGTCAACGCATTGGCGCGGGGAAATTCGCGGAAAGCCGCAAAACTGTTGCATCCGTGCCATGCGCATGACCCGTCGCGTCACCTGCGGCACGCACCTTCCGCCGCCACGATCGCTTCACGATCCCATCGCAAGGGCGCCGCGATGCGCGCCTAGGGTCTGTCCTCGTCCGGACCGGCCCATGCACCCGCGTCCGGCGAATGGAGATCGACGATGAAAACCGCCACGGCGGCCCCCCTTGTTCCGCGTCAACCGGCCCGCGAGCCCCTAGAGGCCCGCTACGGCGCCATCGGCATCTCGGCGGTCGCCGCCGCCGCGCCTTTCACCGCTGCCCGCAAGGGTGCGCCACGTCCCCGGACGCTGGCTGAACCGGTCTCCATGGACTGAGGGTTTTCCGGCTCTGCCGGGCTTTCAGACCTCCCGCATGCCTCTCCTGAACACCTTGGGCCGGTCCTCGTGACCGGCCCTTTTTTCAGGTGGCAAGCCAGCTGCGCAGCAGCGACAGCGCGATGGCGGCCATGACCAGGGCGATGAGCCCGTCGAGCACGCGCCACGCCACCGGCCGCGCGAAGAGCGGGGCGAGGAGCCTTGCCCCGAAGCCGAGGCTATAGAACCACAGGACCGAGGCGCTCATCGCCCCCAGCGCGAAGGCGAGGCGATCGCTCCCGGCAAAGCCGCCCGACAGGCTGCCGACCAGCACCACCGTGTCGAGATAGACATGCGGGTTGAGAAAGGTGAAGGCGAGGGTCGCGGCAATGGTGCGGCCGAGGTCACCATCGGCGGGCTCCGCCGCCTCCAGCGTGCCGGGGCTGAGCGCCCTTCGCGCCGCGCGGACCGCATAGACCGCGAGGAAGGCGGCGCCGCCGAGGGTCGCGACGGCGAGGAGAACCGGCGAGGCGCTGACCAGCGTGCCAAGGCCGGCGACGCCGGCGGCGATGAGGGCGGCATCCGAGAGGGCGCAGATGGTCGTGACCACCAGGACATGGCGGCGCTGGAGGCCCTGCCGGAGAACGAAAGCGTTCTGCGCGCCAATGGCGACGATGAGGCCGAGGCCGAGGAGGAAGCCGGTCAGGGCGGCGGAGCCGGAGGACGCAGACAGCATGTCCTCGCCTAGCCGGGACCGGGCGGCGCGACAAGCCGATCGCAGGCGCCACCGTCACGGTCATGTCATGATTGGGACGCACGTGGTTTCACAGCCTTGCAAGCGGCGGCGGACTGGCTAGCACAGGCGCCAGCCCTATTTGGAGTTCACCATGCTCAATGCCTATGCCGTCCAGAACGAGGCGCTGGTGCGGGTGGAAACCTCGCACGAGGCGGTTCCGGCGGAGGTGAAGTGGGTCGACCTCCTGAGTCCCCAGCAGGGCGAGGACAAGGCGCTGGAACGCTGCCTCGGCATCGAGATCCCGACGCGCGAGGAGATGCAGGAGATCGAGCCGTCGAGCCGGCTCTATGTCGACCACGGCGTGCGCTACATGACGGCGACGACGCTCTGCAACACCGAGCTCGGCACGCCAAAGCTGACGCAGATCTCCTTCGTGCTGGCGCCGCACCGGCTCATCACCGTGCGCTACGATACGCCGAAGCCGATCAACCTCTTCCTCAACCGCGCCCAGAAGCCGGGCTCCATCCAGGGGACGCCGGAGGCGATCCTCACCGGCCTCCTCGACACCATCGTCGACCGGGTCGCCGACATTCTCGAGAAGGTCAGCGAGGAGATCGAGCAGGTCTCGACCGGCATTTTCCGTGACGGCGCGGCACGGCGGGACAAGACCTTCCAGGACGTGCTGCGCACCCTCGGCCTCAAGGGCGAGCTGGTCTCCAAGGCGCGCGAGAGCCTCGTCTCCATCAACCGCCTGCTGCTGTTCCTCGCCACCGAGATCGAGGGCAGCAAGGTGTCGAAGGACATCCGCACACTGGTGAAGACCCAGAGCCGCGACGTCGAATCGCTGATGCAGCACTGCGATTCGCTCGCCAACAAGATCACCTTCCTGCTCGACGCGACCCTCGGCCTCATCGGCATCGAGCAGAACAACATCGTCAAGATCTTCGCGGTGCTGTCGGTGGTGTTCATGCCGCCGACGCTGGTCGGCACGATCTACGGCATGAACTTCAAGCAGATGCCGGAGCTGGGCTGGGAGTACGGCTATCCCATGGCCATGATGCTGATGCTGGCCTCGGGCGTGCTGCCCTATCTCTATTTCCGCAAGAAGGGCTGGCTGTAAGGGGCCGGCTCCCTGGCCCCTCACCCTTCCCTCTCCCCGCAGGCGGGGAGAGGGGGCTTCGACGTTCCGCGAGGTTGGAAGGGGCCGTGCCAGGCACAGGGGCTGTCGACCGGGACGCGACGCTGTTGCGCCCTCTCCCCGCTGGCGGGGAGAGGGAAGGGTGAGGGGCAGGTCATCCCAATCCCCCCGGCTTGGCCTCACAGCCGGCGCGCGCCGATGATCTGCAGCTCGGCGAGCACGCCGACGAAGACGGCCTGCCCGGCGACGAAGACCATGCCGAGGAGGTTCGGCGCGAGCGCGCCCGAGACCAGCGCGCCGATGCTGGCGACGACCCATCCGGCATTGAGCAGACCGACGATCATGCCGAGAGCACGGCCGGGCCTTGCCGCGGCGACAGCGACCAGAGCCACGAAGGGGATGAAGGCATAGCCGACCGCCCGCAGAAGCTCGACGGGCAGGCCCAGCAGCGGCCCGAGTTGGCCCGCTCCAACGATCAGCATGAGGCCCATGGCGCCGGAGGTGACGGCGTCGAGGGTGAGGACGCGGCGCAGGAAGGTCGGTGCGTCGGCGGTGCGGAACAGGGCGAAGGCGAGAGAAGCAGCTTGGCTCATGACGGGTCTCCTCTGAGGCGGCCGCGACGGGGGATCCGGGCGGCGATGGGGCGAGGATGGGAAGCCGGGCGCGGCGGGTCGATTACGTCCAAGGTCATTGGACCGCGGCGGGCTCGCGGCTAGGGTTTTGCCATGAGCACGGCCCAAGCCTCCCCCCGCCCCGCCGCCCGGACCATCGGCGACCACCTGCGCGACTGGCGCCAGCGCCGGCGGCTGAGCCAGATGGACCTGGCGCTGGAGGCGGAGATCTCGACCCGGCATCTCAGCTTTGTCGAGACCGGCCGCGCCGCGCCAAGCCGGGAGATGGTGCTGCGCTTGGCCGAGGTGCTGGAGATGCCGCTGCGCGACCGCAACCTCATGCTGGTCGCCGCCGGCTTCGCGCCGGTCTTCCCGGAGCGGTCGCTGGACGATCCCGCCGTCGCCGTGGCGCGGGCGGCGGTGGAGCTGGTCCTCAGGGGACACGAGCCCTATCCGGCCGTGGCGCTCGACCGGCATTGGGCCATCGTCGCCCACAACCGCGCCATTGCGCCCTTCCTCGAGGGCTGCGCGCCGGAGCTCCTGGGCGGCCCGATCAACATGGTCAGGCTGTCGCTGCATCCGCAGGGCATCGCGCCGCGCATCGTCAATCTCGGCGAGGTGCGCGGCCATGTGCTGGCGCGCCTCAAGCGGCAGGTGGAGCTGACCGGCGATCCGGTGCTGGCCGCGTTGCTGGAGGAGGTCTCCGCCTATCCCCTGCCGTTCGCCGCGCCGCATCCGCGCAAGGGCCATGAGGCGGATGAGCTGTTCATTCCCGTCAGGCTGCAGAGTTCAGTCGGGTTGCTGACGCTCATTTCGGCGACCACCGTGTTCGGCACGCCGGTCGACGTGACGCTGGCGGAGCTGGCGATCGAGACGTTCCTGCCGGCGGATGCCGAGACGGCGGAGCGTCTGAGGGCGATGGCGGGGTGACGTTAGCCGCCGCCCTGTTCGTCATGCCCGGGCTTGGCCCGGGCATGACGAATTCTCATCCGACGGTGGTCAAGTCGTGGATGGCCGGGACAAGCCCGGCCATGACGCGAAGAGGGTGGCGCTCGATCGACGGCCGTCGAGGCGCGGCCAATCGGGGGCCGCAGAGCCCACTCCCTCACACGTGCTGGCCGCCGTTGATGTGGATCTCGGCGCCGTTGAGATAGCTCGAGGTCTCCGTGCACAGCACGTAGATGATCTTGGCGACCTCGTCGGGGGTGCCGAGGCGGCGCATGGGGATCTGCTCGACGATCTTGTCGGTGCCGGGGGAGAGGATCGAGGTGTCGATCTCGCCGGGGGCGATGGCGTTCACCCGGATGCCGTGGGGGGCGAAATCCGCCGCCATCTCGCGGGTAAGGCCGGCCAGCGCCGCCTTGGACGTCGCATAGGCGGCCCCGGCGAAGGGGTGGACGCGGGAACCGGCGATGGAGGTGACGTTCACCACCGAGCCCTTGGCTTCGGCGAGCTCCTTAAGCAGGCCGCGCGCCAGCAGGATCGAGGAGAAGAAGTTCACCTGGAAGACCTGCTGCCAGACCTTCAGCGGCGTGTGCAGCGAATCGAGGCGGGAGCCGCCCTCGCCCTTCGGCGAAATGCCGGCATTGTTGACGAGAGCCTCGAGCCGGCCGGTGCCGAGCCGGCCGCGGATCTCGTCGATGGCGCGCTCGGTGTCGTTGGGGTCGGCGAGGTCGACCTGGATGTGGTCCTCGGGACCCATTTCCCACGGACAATTCTCGGGGAAGGCCTGGCGGGAGCAGGTGATGACCCGCCAACCGGCCGAGGAGAAGCGTTTGACGGTGGCGTGGCCGATGCCACGGCTGGCACCGGTGAGCAGGAGCGTGCGTCGGGATTGGTTCACGATGGCCTCGGGTGTGCCGCGGAACAGAAGGCCCGTTCATAGAGCCATCCGCGGCATCTGCCTATGGCCGTTCGCGCATCACGGGTAGAGGCGGCGCTTCGCGGTCCACGCCCCCGAGGGCTCGGCGCGGGTGAACTGCACCCGGTCGTGCAGGCGGAAGGGCCGGTCGTGCCAGAACTCGATGGAGACGGGCAGGATGCGGTAGCCGGTCCAGTGCGGCGGGCGCGGTACCTCGCCGATGGCATATTTCGCGGTGTAGGAGGCCACGGCCTTTTCCAGCGCGAAACGGCTCTCCAGCTCGCGCGACTGCTGGCTCGCCCAGGCGCCGATGCGGCTGCCGCGCGGACGGGAGGCGAAATACTCGTCGGCCTCGGCGTCTGCGACGCGCTCGATCGGCCCGCGGACGCGGACCTGGCGGCGCAGCGACTTCCAGTGGAAGACCACCGCGGCCTTCTTCTGCCCGTCGAGCTCGGTGCCCTTCTGGCTTTCGGTGTTGGTGTAGAAGACGAAGCCGCGGGGATCGACGCCCTTCAGCAGCACCATGCGGACGTTCGGCAGGCCGTCGGCATCGACGGTGGCGAGCGCCATGGCATTGGGATCGTTCGGCTCGGAACGGCCGGCCTCGGCGAGCCAGGTGTCGAAGAGCGCGAAAGGCTCCTGGCTTTCGGTGAAATCGTCCTGATCCGAACCGGACATTAACGAACTCCGATGTTCACTGCGGCAAGAGCCAGGTAGGCTCTGGAGTTGAGGGCGTATGGTGGACGGGTGTGGCGTTGGCCATGTCTATAGCGGAGCGGATGCGGGCAGCCCATGCCCGGCGCCGGCTGAGCCGCCATTCCGTTCCGCCCCTTGCCGCGGACCGCTTGCCGCCCTTGCGCTGCTCGCCTTCGTCATGACGCAGGGATGTACGGTGGCGCTGCCCTCCCTGTGGGAGCGGAGCAATGTCGCACCCCCCGGCGCCGCGCAGATGCGCCAGGGCGCGAGCGACGACCAGATCACCACCGGCTCCGTCCGCCGCACCCCGGAGGCGACGCCCGCCGCCGCGCCCGCGCCTGCCCCGCAGCCGAACGGACTTCCCATTCCCCAGGCCGACTGGGATGCCGCCAAGGCGGTGCTGATGGAGGCGCTCGCCGATCGCGCCGACACGCCGAGCCTGCCCTGGGCCAATGCCGGGACCGGCATGAGCGGCACGGTGACAGCGCTGCAGCGCGCCGCCGGAACCGGTGGCCAGACCTGCCGCGACTTCCTCGGCAGCGCCATCAAGGACGGCAAGGAGGTCTGGTTCGACGGCCGCGCCTGCCGCTCGAACGGGCCCTGGGCCGTGGTGGAACTGCGCCCCTGGCGGCGGAGCTGAGGCTGCGCCCTCTCGAACTTGTGAATGGCGACGGCCATCCCCACATGGGCCGATGACTCACCACCATCGGGGCGCCCTCAGGCGCTCCCCCTGAAGGACCACCATGGCTCGCGATCCCTATGACGTCATCGGCGTCGCGCGCTCGGCGAGCGCCGACGAGATCAAGCGCGCCTTCCGCAAGAAGGCGAAGGCGCTGCATCCCGACGCCAATCCCACCGACGCGAAGGCGCAGGACCGCTTCGCGGAACTGAACAATGCCTATGAGCTGCTCTCGGATGCCGAGAAGAAGCGGCAGTTCGACCGCGGCGAGATCGACGCGGAGGGCAAGCCGCGCTTCGCCGGCTTCGAGGGCTTCGGCGGCGGCCGCCCGCGTGGCGGAACGGGCGCTGGCGCCGGCCCCAATGCCGAGACCATCTTCGAGAGCTTCTCCTTCGGCCCGGACGGCTTCCGCCGCTCCGGCGGCAAGGCCGGACCCGGAGGGCAGCCCGGCGGCCCGCCGCCGATGGACGACTTCTTCGACATCCTTTCCGGCATGACCGGGCGGGGGGGCGGGCGCGGCCGCAGCCCCTTCGAGCCGGATATGGGCCCGCCGCCCGCCGGCGAGGACGTGACGCTCACCATCAAGGTGCCCTTCCTCGACGCGGCGCGCGGCGCGACCCAGCGCATCGTCCTGCCCTCGGGCGAGACGCTGGACCTGAAGATCCCCGCCGGCACGCGCGACGGCCATCGCATGCGCCTGCGCGGCAAGGGCAAGCCCGGCAGCCTCGGCCGCCCGACCGGCGACGCCTATGTGGTCATCGCGGTGGAGCCGCACCCCGCCTTCAAGGCCGAGGGCAAGGACATCCGCCTCGACCTGCCCATCGCCCTCGACGAGGCCATTCTCGGCGGCAAGGTGCGCGCGCCCACCCTCGACGGCGAGGTGGAGCTGACGCTTCCCGCCATGACCTCCTCGGGCAAGACCTTCCGCCTGCGCGGCAAGGGCCTTGCCGGCGAGGGGGAGCCCGGCGACCTCTATGTCACCGTCCGCATCGTGCTGCCCGAGGCCAGCGCCGACCTCGAGGGCTTCGCCCGGGTGCTGCGCGAACGGCGCAAGGGCAGCCCGCGCGACGGGGCGTGAGGCGCTTCACCCCGTCCGCTTGCGCCGCCGCCCTGCCGATGGCATAGGGACCGGCTGGTTTTTGTGAAGACTTTCCGCCCGGCGAGGAGCGACATGGCAGGCATCATGAAGGGCAAGCGCGGCCTCATCATGGGGGTTGCGAACAACCGATCGATTGCCTGGGGCATCGCCAAGGCCTGCCACGACCAGGGGGCGGAGCTGGCCTTCACCTATCAGGGCGAGGCGCTGGAGAAGCGCGTGCGCCCGCTGGCGGCGGAGGTTGGCGGCCATGTCGTCGGCCATTGCGACGTTACCGACGGCGCGACCATCGACGCGGTCTTCGCCGAGACGGAGAAGGTGTTCGGCGGCAAGCTCGACTTCCTGCTCCATGCCATCGCGTTTTCCGACAAGGACGAGCTGACCGGCCGCTATGTCGACACGACCGAAGGCAACTTCACCAGGTCGATGCTCATCTCCTGCTACTCGTTCACGGCCATCGCCCAGCGCGCCGAGAAGCTGATGACCGATGGCGGCTCGCTGCTGACGCTGACCTATTACGGCGCCGAGAAGTGGATGCCGCACTACAATGTCATGGGCGTCGCCAAGGCGGCGCTGGAGGCCAGCGTCCGCTACATGGCCGCCGACCTCGGCGAGAAGAACATCCGCGTCAACGCCATCTCGGCCGGCCCGATCAAGACCCTGGCCGCCTCCGGCATCGGCGACTTCCGCTACATCCTCAAGTGGAACGAGTACAACTCGCCGCTGCGCCGCAACGTCACCATCGACGAGGTGGGCGATTCCGGCATGTACTTCCTGTCGGACCTGTCGCGCGGCGTGACCGGTGAGATCCACCACGTGGATGCCGGCTACCACGTGGTCGGCATGAAGAACCCGCACGCCCCGGACATCACGGTGGCCTGACGGATCCCGGCGGCCGCGGCCGCCGCGTTTGACTCATCTGCAACCGGTCAGCGACCCAGGGCCCCAGATAGGGGCACCACCGCGCTCGTCCCCAGGGTATGGGCACAATCGCCTAAGGTTTCCGCAGCCTAGTTGACGGACGGGCCGAATCGTCGTCCCCATACCCCTCGTGGTCTCACGTTTTTCCTCAATGAAGAGGTCTGCCGTGAGCCAGAAACGTTCTCCACCGATTATTCTGTTCGAACGACGACGCGACTTTCGCGGGCGCGTAACTACGAGATTTTCGATCTCTCTTACGCTGCGGGTCATTGCTCTGGCTGGAGCTGTAATCGCGTGGTTGATGGATTTGCCAATCTTGTCCGAGGTGGTTCGGTCACTCGCTGAGCGGCAGTAGGTTCGGCCGAGTTGTCACTCGTCGTCCTCGTCGTCCTCGACCGCGGCCACAGCCTTGCGGGCCGATTGCTGGCGCGACCACATGGTGGCGTAAAGGCCCCCGGCGCGCAGCAGCTCGTCATGGGTGCCGGTCTCGGCAATATGGCCGTGGTCCAGCACGATGATGCGGTCGGCCGTGACGACGCTGCCCAGCCGGTGCGTGACCGAGACCACGGTGCGGGTCTCGGCGATGCGGCGCAGGGTCTCGTTGAGCTTTGATTCCGTCTCGGCGTCGAGGGCGCTGGTCGCCTCGTCGAGGATCAGGACGGCCGGGTTGCGCACCAGGGCGCGGGCGATGGCGACCCGCTGGCGCTGGCCGCCGGAGAGCTGGCCGCCGCGCTCGCCCACCGTGGTGTCGTAGCCCTGCGGCAGGGCGGCGATGAAGTCATGGACCTCGGCCTGCTTGGCGGCGGCGATGATGTCCTCCATCGTCGCGTCCGGATAGGCCATGCGGATGTTCTCGGCGATGGAGGTATTGAACAGGAAGCTTTCCTGGAACACCACCGCCATCTGGGCGCGCAGCGAGGCCTGGGTGACGGTGCGGATGTCCGTGCCATCGATGGTCACCCGCCCCTCGACCGGGTCGTAGAAGCGCATCAGCAGGTTGAGGAAGGTGCTTTTTCCCGAGCCCGAGGGACCGACAATGCCGAGGAAGGACCCCTTGGGTACGGTGACCGCGAGCTGCTCCGTGCGGAACGACGAGCCCGGATAGGAGAAGGCGACGTTGTCGAAGACGATCTCGCGCTCGAAGGGGGCGAGCGTGCCGGCATCGGGGGCATCGACCATGGTCGGCTTCACCGCCAGCAGGTCGTCGAGGTGGCGGATGGAGCCGGCCGCCTGGGCCAGCGTCGGCACATATTGCGTCACGTTGGTGAGCGCATAGCCCATGGAGAGGAACACGCCCTCGAAGGCGATGATCGTGCCCACCGTGATGCGGTCGGTGAAGGCCCAGTAGGCGCCGAGCGCGAAGACGGCGATGTGGATGACATAGAGGCCGGTCTGGGCGGTGCGCTCCACCAGCGCCGAGGAGAAGTTGGTGCGGCGGGCAACCCCGACCCAGACGCCGTTGATGCCGGCGAAGGCGAGGCGCGCCCGGCCGACCATGCCGAAGGCCTTGATGACCGGCTGGGCCGAGACGTTCTCCTGCACCGCGGTCATGAGGCGGCCCTCGGTCTGGCGCTTCTCATAGGCGAAGAGGAAGGCCTTGCGGGCGAAGATGCGCGGCCACCACAGGATCATCGGGAAGACGAGGGAGGCGATCAGCCCGAGCCAGATGTCGAACATGAACATCAGGATCGTGGCGTAGATGACCTCCATGAAGGGCATGACGAAGCCCGGCACGAAGGCGACGAGGGCCGCCTCGAGCGCCACGAGGTCGCCCGAGAATCGCGAGAGCACCGTGCCGGTCGGCGTGGTGTGGAAGAAGGGCATCGACATCGACTGGACATGGTCGAAGAGGCGCTGGCGGATGTCGCGCGTGATGTCGGCGAAGAGGCGCGTGTAGACGAAATCGGCGAGCAGGGCGACGCCCGAGACGGCAATCGCGGCAATGCCCATGAACATCAGGGAGTTCAGGAGCGCCCGCCACTCCTTTTTGATCAGGCCCTCGTCGATCAGGTACTGGGTGACGAGCGGGAAGGAGAAGTTGAGGGCCGCCTCGGTCAGGATCAGGACGACGAGAATGGCGATGGTTGTCTTGTAGGGCGCGGCGAAGGGCGCCAGGAAACGGGCCATGAGCCGAAGATCATCGGCACTGACGTCCTCTTCCTCCTCCTCGTCATCCTCGTCGACGGGCTCGACGTAGTTCTTGTCCTGGCTCATGACGGGTCTTGGGGTCGGTACGGGGCCGGGCGCCGCCGGAGGGGCCCGGCTGCCTGTCGGCTCATCCTCATGCCGCATTCTGTCACAGGATGCATCCGAAAATCGCGCTCGAGGCCCGCCGGGGACCAAAAGCGCGATGCAAAAAAGCCGGGCTCATGGCCCGGCTTTCTCGGATGTCGTCGGCCAAAGAGGCTCAGCGCTTGCCGCCGGCCACCAGCCGCAGCTTGGAGGTCGGCCCCTTCTCGCGGCCGGCCATCAGCTTCTCCACCCACTGGGCGGCGTCCGGCTTGGCGTAGAAGCAGTAGCGCATGGTCTCCATGTCCGGATACCAGGGGAAGTCGCCCTCGTTGGCGTCGCACTCGATCTTCCAGGCCTTCTTGAGGATCTTCTGGTCATGGACGGCCGGGCGCCAGCCATGCTTCTGGAAGCGCTCGGACCACTGCCAGGTCGTCTCCAGCGTCAGGACGCCGTCGAAGACGTCGTGATACTCGATCACCTCGCGGGTCATGTCGGCGGTGATGCCGCCGAAGAAGATGCCGATGCGGGTGACGCGGTAGAGCTCCTGGATGGCCTTGTCGATCAGCTCCTCCGGCACGTAGCACAGGCACGTGTCGTAGATGACGTCGAAGGACTGGTCCTCGAAGGGCAGGTTCGTCACGTCGCCGAGCAGGTTGCGGTGCAGCCACTCCTTCGGCGTCTGGGAATGGACGTGGCGCGAGTTCTCGATGCCCCAAGCGTCGATGCCGATGTCGGCGAAGCACTTCAGCGTCAGGCCCGAGGCCGAGCCCACGTCGAGCAGGGTGTAGGGCGGCTTGATGCCGAAGATGCACTGGTAGAGATCGGCGTTGTACTGCTCGTCGAAATACTCGCGGAAGCTCTCCTCGTAGGAGAGGCCGACGGCATATTCGTCGTGGTAGTCGTCGGTGAGGGTCGACTCGACGAAGCCCTCCTCGATGACGCCCTTCTGCTTCTCGAGGTCGGCCTTCTTGCGGGCGCCGGAATAGGCGGCGCCGCGCAGCTTGCCCATCATCATGTCGACGACGAAATTGGCGCTGTCATAGGCGCCGTTCACCGTCGAATCGAAGAGGTAGTCGCCGACGAGATAGAGGTTCGGCAGCACCTTGCCGTCGGGCTGGTGACGCTCGCGCAGCGACAGGGTGGGATGGCCGCCCGGCAGGCCGGAAATGGTGCCGACCCAGCGCTGGACCTTGGCATCCATCATCTGCTTCTTCGCCGTGGCGATGAGCTCGGCGGGCAGCGAGTCGAGGGCGAGCTGCACGAGGCGCTCGTCGTCGAGGTTGGACAGGGCAAGCGCCTGGCTCGCCGGGATGAGCCAGCCGAGGACGCCGTGCTTGGAGGGATGGCGCGCCGTCTCGTCGTAGATGCAGCAGCCGCCGAAGGCGTCCGTCATCACGTAGTGGCCCTGGAAGGTCTCGGTCCAGAACGGCTTCTTGAACTGGATGGTGACGCGCAGGTAGTGGGCCGGATTGTCGTAGCGGGCCTGGTGCGCCTGGATCGCCATGCGCTCCTCGCGGCCCTCGAACTCGATCTGGCTGACCCAGTAGTTCGGAACGGCGACGACCACGTGGTCGAACTCATGCGTCTCGTCGCGGCCCTTGCGGCGGACGGTGAGCGTGTAGGTGCCGCCCTCGTTGCGGCGGATCTTCGAGACGCGGCTCTCCAGCATCACCTTGGCGGAGATGCGCTCGGCGAGACCCTCGATGAGCTTCTCGTTGCCGCCGACGATGGAATAGAGGCGCAGGTACTTCGGATCGTCCATGAGGACGTTCTTCAGGCCGTTCAGCGCGTTGGTGAGCTGGGCCTCGGTGGCGACGTCCGAGCGCGAGGCGACCTCGATATATTTGCGGGCCATCTCGTCCGGGATTTCGTCGAGCACCTCGCGGAAGGTCTTGCCGCCCCAGGGGTGCTTGTTGTCGTCGCCGGAATAGCCCTCGTAGTACTCATCGGGCGAGCAGAGCTCGTGGCACTTGGCGTGGAAATCGTCGATCGCCTTGGCGGTCGCCTCGCCGAAATGCTTCTTGATGTCCCGGCGGGTGTTGAGGACCTTGCCGTCGAGGATGACGCCCTTGCCGTCCATCGGCACGACCTCGTGCCCGAAGACCTCGGTGATGATGCGCTTCAGCGGGTCGGGGCCGAAATGGGAGTAGTCGTAGAACTCCGCCACGCCGCGCTCGAAGAGCGAGTTGCCCTTCTCGAAGCTGTCGGTGGCGACCTTGCCGCCGAGCCGGTCGGAAGCCTCGAAGAGGGTGGCCGTGAAGAGGCCGTCACAGAAGCGGTCCAGCAGGTAGTTGGTGAAGAGCCCACCCGGCCCGCCACCGATAATCGCGACTCGCGTCATGTCCGAACTTTCGTCCCTTGGGCCGGCCGCACCCTGTGGCACAGCCTGGCCGTCATCCGCTGAAAATCAACCGGGACGGAGCTATAGCGAGGCTTTCCTGTCGAATAAAGCCACCGCGGCGCGATTCCTCGCGCAGGGTGAACTTCGGCAGCTGGCCCCGACGCCCCGACGGTCGTGAGGCCCCTGTGATGGGCCCTGGCAACTGAACGCAATCTGAACCGATTGCGAAGGCCGTTCTCCCCGTCAGCGCATCACGCTCGGCAGCCACAGGGCGATGGAGGGAAAGACCATCAGGATCCCCACGGCGAGGATGTAGACGAGCATGAAGGGCAGCACGCCGGAGAAGACGTCGGTGATGGGGCCGCCATCCTTGCGCATGCCCTGCAGCACGTAGAGCACCGTGCCGTCGGGTGGCGAGATCAGCGCGATCTCCACCAGCATGACGACGATGACGCCGAACCAGATCGGGTCGTAGCCGAGCGCCTGCACCACGGGGAAGATCACCGGAATCGTGGTGATCATCATGGAGAAGCCCTCCATGAAGGTGCCGAGCGCCAGGTAGAAGCCGATGATCAGCAGCATGATCGCCCAGGGCGGCAGCGGCATCTCGGAGACGAGCTTGGCGAGGGCCTGCGGCACGCCGAGGGCGGTGAAAACATAGTTCAGGAGATAGGCGCCGAAGAGGATGAGGCCGATGAGCGCCGTGTTGCGCGCGGTGGCCTCGGCCGAGTCGTTCAGCATCTTGAAGGACAGCTTGCCGTCGAAGGCGGCGAGCACGATGGCGGCGATGACGCCGAGCGCCGCCGATTCCGTCGCGGTGGCGAGGCCCCCATAGATCGTGCCGAGCACGATGAGGATGAGGATGGCGGTGGGAGTGAGGTCCACGAGGCTGCGGAACTTCTCGCCCCATGTATAGCGCGGCCCGTCGGGATCGCGCGGTGCAGCGGTCTTGGCCTTGAAGAGGATGATGGCGATGAAGAGGGCGACGACGAGGATGCTCGGGCCGATGGCGGCGACATAGAGCGCGCCGACCGAGGTCTCGGTGATGAGGCCGTAGATGATGAAGGTGATGCCGGGCGGGATGAGGTTGCCCAGCGCACCGCCAGCGGCGAGCGATCCCAGCACCATCTTCGGGTCGTAGGGCTTGCCCTGGAAGAAGGGCAGCGCCACCGAGCCCATGGTGGCGGCGGTGGCGACCGACGACCCGGAGATGGCCGAGAAGACGCCGGATGCGGCGATGTTGGTGTGGAGGAGGCCGCCCGGCATGCGGTTCAGCCAGATGTTCAGCGTCTTGTAGAGCCGGTCGGAGAGGCCGGCGCGCAGGAGGATCTCGCCCATCAGCAGGAAGAGCGGCACGGCCACGAGGACGAAGGACGAGGACGGGTTCCAGATCGTCTGGCCGATGAACAGCCAAAAGGGCCGGTCGGAGAAGGCATAGCCGACGATGAGGCCGAGGACGCCGAGGGCGGCGCCGACATAGATGCCCATGCCGAAGAAGACGATGAACAGGCCGACGAGGAGCAGGACCTCGCCCATGAGCTCGCCCGACGGCGCATAGCCGGTGAAGCTCATGCCGACCATGATGCCGACGAGGATGAGGAGGAAGACGACGGCGATCACGGCTTCACCTCGGGGCTGGCGGTGGTGGATTCGGGAACGGGCTCGCCGACGGCTTCGAGCGCTTCGGCGACCTCCTCCTGGTAGGTGCGGCTGGTAAGCAGGGCCTCGGCCTCGCCGGTGCGGCCGGCGAGGACAAGCAGCAGCGCCTCGACGAAGAGCGCGATGATGAGGACGAAGAAGACGCCGATGCCGGCCGCCCAGAGCCCCTGCGGGATGGCCAGCGGCGTGCGGATGACGCTGATGTCAGTGGCGTTGAACAGCATGGACTCCTCCACCAGCGTCCACGCCCCGTAGAAGAGGTAGCCGGTGAGCACGCCGAGGAAGCCGAGGCTCGTTAGGTGCAGCCACTGGCGAATGCGCGGGGGAAAGAGGTTCACCACCACGTCGATGCGCACATGGGCGCGCATGGAGAGCGTGTGGGCGAGGCCCCAGGCCATGCCGAAGGCCAGCGCATAGCCCGACAATTCGGTGGTGGCCTGGGTGGAGATGCCGAAGAAGCGGCGGCCCAGCACGTCGAAGGTGATAAGCGCGGAGATGGCGAGAAAGCCCCAGCCCGCGACATAGCCCATCAGGGTGCCGATCCGGGCGACGGCCCTTCGGCCCATCCCCGCGGCATCAATCAGCGTGTTCAGCATGACAGTTCCCTCACGGCCGGCAAATGGCCCGCCCGTCCCGGCGCGATGATCGCGCCGGCATCCATCGGTGTCGTGATCAAAAGCACTTAAACCGGCTCCGGCGCGGGTCCCCACCCGCGCCGGGCCGCATCGGGTCAGTTGCCGAAGCGCACGCCGGTGATCGGCGCGACGACGCGGTTATAGACCTCGCCGCAGCGGTCGCCGCAGCGCTTCACCCAGTTCGGCAGGATGGTCGAGGTCAGCGTCGCGCGCATCACCGCGGTGTCGGCGTCCACCGGGCGGAAGACCCGCATCGGATTGGCGTCGGGCACCCGGCCGAGCTTGCAGTTGGCGCGGTCGCCGATGTTGCAGGAGATGCCGTCCTCGGTCTGTTCGAGGCCGAGCTTCCACTGCGCCTCCTCGACCTCCTTGATGGTCGCTTCCATCGCTGCGCGCACGGCCGGATCGAGGCGGTTCCACCACTGGATGTTCACGACATAGGCGGAGACCGACCAGAAGAGCGGCAGGGCGTAGAGGCTCTGGGTCACCTCGTACCAGCGGGCCGAGTTGCCCGAGCCGGTGCCGGTGATGGCGCAGTCGACGACGCCGCGCTCCAGCGCCGAATAGACCTCGGGGAAGCCGATGCCGGTCGGCTGGCCGCCGATGGAGGAAACGAAATCGTTGGAGGAGCCGCCGCCGGTGCGGATGCGCTTGCCGCGCAGGTCCGCAAGGCTCTTCACCTCGCCGCGGCAGAAGAATTCCTGCGCCGCAAAGGGGTACATGGCGAGGATGCGGACGCCGAAGCGCTCCAGCTCCCGGTTGGCCTCGGGCAGCATGGCGGCGGCGACCTTGCGGGCCTGGTCAAGGCTCGGGTTGAGGCCGGCGAGATCGACCACGTCGAGCAGCGGCACGTCGCCCGCCACCGTGTTCAGCGGCACGGCGCCGATATCGACCTGACCCGAGCGGACGAGGCGGAGGATTTCCGGGCCGTTGAGGTTGCGCTCGGGCCAGGAGGCGAGCGTCACGCGGATGCGGCCGTTCGACTTGGTGGCCAAGCCGTCGCGCAGCAGCGGCTGATCGACCCGCGTGAACTGCGGCATGGTCGGGTTCGGCTGGGTGACGATCTGCACATTGACCTGCGGCCCGGCCGGCACGGTCTGGGCCAGCACCGGCAGGGCGCTGGTGAGCGTGAGCGCGGCCACGGCCGCAGCGGTCGTCCATCGATACATCGGGTCACTCCTTCGTCGGGTCCGCCCGGGGGCGGGGTTGCGGCGGTCTCTGGATGTTCTGGTTATGGGGTCGGCGGGTAGTACATGAACTCGATCAGCAGGCAGCCCTCGTCGCTGAAGAAGGGCCCATGGACGACATGCGCCGGGCGCACGGCGTAGGTGCCCGCAGGCAGACGCGTGGACTGGTCCCTTGCAGCGGCCGTGCCAATGCGGAGCGAGCCGGAGACGATGAAGACCTCCTCGCACCAGTCATGCGCCACGGTCGTGGCGACGGCGGCGCCCGGCTGCCAGCGGGCGAGGCGCGTGACGGCGCCGGCGCGGCGCTCGGGATCGAGCTGGCCAGAGAGGATCTTTTCGCTGACGCCCGCGTAGCCGGCGACATCCGTCCAGCCCTCGGGGCCAAGCGCGTCGAAGAACTCGCGGTGGATCTTGCCGAAGGCCCCGAAGCCGGGGTGCGGCGTCGGGGCGGCGGTCACAGGGCGGCGATCCGGCTGTTGGTGAGGTCGGTGACGAGCATGGAGCCCGGCGCGTGGGTGATGGCGAAGGGCGGCTTGGCGGCGGCAATGACCGACTGGGGAGTGACGCCGCAGGCCCAGAAGACCGGCAGCTCGTCCGGCTTCACCTCGACCGGGTCGCCGTAGTCGGGCTTGGTGATGTCGCGAATGCCGATCTGCTCGGGCAGGCCGAGATGGACCGGCGCGCCGTGGACGGCGGGGAAGCGCGAGGTGATCTGCACGGCGCGGATGGCGTCGGCGGGCTTCAGCGGCCGCATCGAGACGACCATCGGCCCGGCGAAGGGGCCGGCCGGCGCGCAGGCGATGTTGGTCCGCCACATCGGCACGGTGGTGTTGCAGCCGATATGGCGCATGGGGATGCCGTCCTGGATCAGCGCCTCCTCGAAGGAGAAGGAGCAGCCGATGACGAAGGAGACGAGATCGTCGCGCCACCAGGAGCGGATGTCGGTCGGCTCGTCGACCATGACGCCGTCCTTCCAGACGCGGTAGCGCGGCAGGTCGGTGCGGATGTCGAGATCGGCGCCGAGCGAGGGCACGGCGGGGTCGCCGGGCTCGGAGAGGCCAATGATCGGGCAGGGCTTGGGATTGAGGGTGCAGAAGCGCAGGAAATCGGCGGCGAGATCCTTGGGCAGGATGGCGAGATTGCCCTGGACGCGGCCGGGCGCGAGGCCCGCCGTATGCCCGGTGATGTCGCCGCGGCGGATGGCCCGGCGCACAGCGGCCGGATCGGTCACGTCGGCGACGTGCGGCGCACGAAACTGGGCAATGGCCATGGTGTCCCCCAAGGAAGCCCCTCGACAGAACAGGGTCCCACGCTTCCTTGGGCTGGTAGTCGATCATTCCCCTTGCATTGGGTCCAATCCGAAGTTTGGATCGCTTTTGATAAGGTGGATTTATCGGAGCGCCGGTTGATGGTGGACTTCAAGGCGCTGGAGACGCTGGTCTGGGTGGCGACGCTCCAGAGCTTCCACCGGGCCGCGGCACGGCTGAACACCACGCAGCCGGCGGTGTCGCAGCGCATCGCCCAGCTCGAGGCCGAAGTCGGCCAGCGGCTGCTGGTGCGCGAGAAGCGGCAGGTGGTGCCGACCGATGCCGGCCGGCGCGTTCTCGATTATGCCGAGCGGCTGCTGAAGCTGCGGGCCGAGATGCTCCACGCCGTGGCCGACCGCAGCGCCATCCGCGGCACGCTGCGCCTCGGCGTCGCCGAGACCATCGTCCACACCTGGCTGCCGCGCTTCGTCGAGCGCATGGCCAAGGCCTATCCGGGCCTGGTGCTGGAGATCGAGGTCGATATCACGCCGAACCTGCGCGACCGGCTGGTGGCGCAGGAGCTCGACCTCGTCTTCGCCCTCGGGGCCTTTGCCGCGGCGCAGCTGAAGAACCTGCCGCTCTCCACCTACAAGCTCGCCTTCCTCGCCGGGCCCGGCCTCGCCCTGCCACAGCCGGTGGACCTCGCGACGCTCGCCACCCACCCGATCATGACCTTCTCGCGCAACACCAAGCCCTATCTGGTGCTGCGCGAGATGTTCTCGGCGCCCGGCCTGCCGCCGGTGCGCATCCACGCCTCCTCCTCCATGGCGACGATCCTGCGCATGGCGGAGGACGGGCTGGGGATCGCCGCCGTGCCGGAAGCGATCGCGCGGCTGGAGCTGGCGAGCGGCCGGCTGCGACGGCTTGAGACGACGGTGGTGCTCCCGGAACTCGACTTCTTCGCCTCCTGGCGCATGACCCCGGAGGCGGCGACGCCCGAGGCGGTGGCGACGATTGCCGCGGAGGTTGCGGCGGAGCGCTGAGCCGTCAGTCGTGCCGCGGCATGGCCTCGGCGGTCCAGACCGGCCCGAGATCGTCCATCGCCGCCTCGATGCACTCGACGGTGAGGCGCAGGGCCGCGTCACCGGCGAAGACCAGCTCCACCGTGCCGGCCGGCGTGTCCGGCCCCTCCGGCGCATAGTTGATGGCGAGCAGCGCCAGCGGCTTGTCCTCGCCCTTCGGCACGCCGCGCGCCTTGACCGCCGTCACCCGTTCGAGGCGCAGGCCGGCCCGCCGGCGCTGCGGCTGGCCGTCGAGGGCGGCGGTCCAGTCAAAACGGTTGCAGACCAGGGCGAAGCGGCGCTCGCGGGCGAGGAAAGCCATCTCGGAAGCGGTCACCACCGCGTCCTGCAGGTGCGCCGAGAGCACGGCAAGATCCTCGGCATCGAAGGCGTAGAGCTTGAGCGGCGTGGCGGTCATTGGATTTCTCGGGCCCGTCGCCCTATAGGACCTGACATGGCCCCGCGTCCACGCCAGCGGCGCGGCCTTCGTCTCCTTCGCGCACCCGGTGCCACCCATGACCATCCGCTCGCATGTCGGCGACCTGCCCGACCTCAGCCACTACCGCACCGGCATCGTCGCCATCGACACCGAGACCCTCGGCCTCATTCCGCACCGCGACCGCCTCTGCGTCGTGCAGCTCTCGCCGGGCGACGGGTCGGCCGACGTCGTGCAGATCCGGCCCGGCCAGCCGGCGCCGCCGAACCTCTGCGCGCTGCTGACCGACCCCAAGGTGATCAAGCTGTTCCATTTCGCCCGTTTCGACGTGGCGGTGCTGAAGCATGCCTTCGGCGTGGTCACCTCGCCGATCTACTGCACCAAGATCGCCTCGAAGCTGGTGCGCACCTATACCGACCGCCACGGCCTCAAGGACCTGTCGCGCGAGCTCCTTGGCATCGACATGTCCAAGGTGCAGCAGAGCTCGGACTGGGCGGCCGAGACGCTGACCCCGGCGCAGCTCGACTATGCCGCCTCGGACGTGCTGCATCTGCACGCGCTGAAGGACAGGCTCGACGCCATGCTCGCGCGCGAGAACCGCACGCATCTCGCCGAAGCCTGCTTCGCCTTCCTGCCCACCCGCGCCGAGCTCGATCTGGCGGGGTGGCCGGAAACCGACATCTTCGCGCATTCGTAAGCGTCTGAGACGATCCCGCCCGATGGCCGCTTTGCCTTGGCCATGGTCGGGCCATAGAATGGTGGTCTGACGCCCTGAGGCCGGCACTGCCGGCATGGGTGAGGCGTGGACAGGGCATGGCTGCGAAGCGGATCGAGGATTTTGGCGGGACGGCCGGCGGCAGCGACCGCAGCGGCTTCTCCGACCGCGTCGATCGCGAGGCCGCGTTCCGGGCCGCCTACCGGCACTCGAAGCGCGTGCGCCGCCTGCGCGTGCTGGTGCCGGGCCTTGCCGTGCTGATCTTTTCCGGCGTGGTCTTCGTCTCCTGGTGGGACCCGCTGAAGGCGCTGAACCTGCCCATCTCCATCGGCGCCATCTCGCTCTCGGGCTCGAAGGTGACGATGGAGGCGCCCCGCCTCACCGGCTACACCGACGACAACCGCTTCTACCGCGTCGCCGCCACCAAGGCGGAACATGACGTGACCCAGGCGAACCTCGTGGCGCTCTCCGCCATCGATGCGGAAATGCAGCTCGAGGGCGGCGGCACGGCGCGTGTCGTCTCCTCCGCCGGCCTCCTCGACACCAAGACGGGCAAGGTCGAACTCAACGACAATGTCACGGTGACGACCACCGACGGCCAGCGCGGCACGCTCGGCCATGCCCTCGTCGACACCCGCGCCGGTACCATCATGTCGAATGGGCCGGTGCAGCTGGCGTCCCCGCGCGGCGAACTGTTCTCCGACCGCATGCAGGTTAGTGACAATGGCAAGGTGATCGTGCTTGAAGGCAGGGTGCGTGGTAACTTCATGCCCGAACCGCCCGACCCCACCATTACCGACCTGTCGCAGCCCTCGCCGCCGCGTGGTCGCCCCGGAGCTTCCCCATGATGCCGGCTTGCACCGCCCCGGTTTCCGTCCTGCGGCGCGCCTCGGCGGCAGCCGTCCTGGCCCTCGGACTCGCCTCGCCGGCCCTCGCCCAGCAGGCGGGCAGCCCCTTCGTGGGCTTCACCCAGAACCGCAGCGAGCCGATCAATTTCGAGGCCGACCGGGCCGAGGTCTTCGACAACGAGAAGCGCGCCGTCCTCTCCGGCAATGTCCGCATCCAGCAGGGTGAGTCGACGCTGCAGACCGCTCGCCTCGTCATCTTCTACGAGGACAATTCGGCTGCCGGCCGCGCCGCGACCACCACGCCGCGCCAGGGCCAGGCGGCCCCCGGCGGCAATACCCCGACGCAGAACGTCCGCCGCTTCGAGATGCAGGGCGGCGTCGTGGTGCGCTCCAAGAACCAGACGGCGACCGCCGAGCGCGGCTCCTTCGACGCCCGCCGCAACGAGGCGATCATGGAGGGCAATGTCACGCTGACCCAGTGCGAGAACGTGCTGCGCGGCGCCCGCCTGCATGCCGATCTCACCGCCAACCGCGTCCGCCTGGATGCGGCTCCCTCGGGCGGACGTGTCTCCGGCATCCTGCAGGGTGGCGGTGGCGGCGCGCCGGGCGGCGGCGCCAACAATCCGGATTGCGCGCCCAGCCGGCCGCAAGTCCGCGGCTCGCGCGGCTGAGGCCCCCGCCTCGTGTCCGTCCTCGATCGCGTCACCGGCCTGATGGGCCGCAAGCCGGCTCCGGCGCCGGAGCCCGTCGACGGGGACTGGCTGGTGAAGGAAATGGCGGCGCAGGTCGCCGAGCTCGACCAGCCGCCGCCCGCCCCGCTGCCGCGTGAACAGGAAGAGCCACGCTCCGGCCAGGGCGTGCTGTCGGTCCATGGCGTGTGGAAGAGCTACAAGGGCCGCGCCGTCGTGCGCGGCGTCAGCCTCGACCTGCGGCGCGGCGAGGCCGTCGGCCTGCTCGGCCCCAACGGGGCTGGCAAGACCACCGTCTTCTACATGATCACGGGCCTGGTCGAGGCCGACAAGGGCCATATCGAGCTCGACGGCCACGACATCACCGCGCTGCCCATGTATCGCCGCGCCCGCCTCGGCATCGGCTACCTGCCGCAGGAGGCCTCGATCTTCCGCGGCCTCAATGTCGAGGACAATATCCGCGCCGTCCTCGAGGTGACCGAGAAGGACAAGGCCAAGCGCGAGCGAGACCTCGACGAGCTGCTCGAGGAGTTCACCATCACCCGGCTGCGCAAGAGCCCGGCCATCGCCCTGTCGGGCGGCGAGCGCCGGCGTCTCGAAATCGCCCGCGCGCTGGCGACGCGGCCCTCCTTCATGCTGCTCGACGAGCCCTTCGCCGGCATCGACCCGATCGCAGTCGGCGACATCCAGAACCTGGTCCGGCACCTGAAGGAGCGCGGCATCGGCGTGCTCATCACCGACCACAATGTCCGTGAGACGCTCGGCCTCATCGACCGCGCCTACATCATCCATTCCGGCCAGGTGCTGATGGAAGGCACGCCGGACGAGATCGTCGCCAATCCGGACGTGCGCCGCCTCTATCTCGGCGAAGAATTCCGGCTCTGACCTAGCGCCGCACCGCCGAGTAAGGCGAGGAGTGGTGATGCAGGATCAGCCAGCGGCCGTCCCGTCGCACCAGCAGCATGGAAAAGCGCGAGGGGCGCGGCACGTTGCCCTCGGCGGCCCGGGCGAAGGCATAGAAGCCCGTCGACAGCACCGCATCGGGCGACAGGACGCGCGTGCGGCGATCGGTGATGCGGTTGGACCGGCCACTGCCGGGAAGCTCATCGAAATAGGTGCGGATCTGCTCCGTCCCCTCGGAGATGACGGGGCTGGTGGTGCCGAGGAGGATCGCATCGGGGGCATAGAGCGCGACGACGCCGTCGCGATCATTGGCGCTGTAGCGCGCCACCCAGGCATCCACCACGGCATTGGCTTCGTCCGCCGGCGCGGCTGCGGCGAGCGTTGGGAAGGCCCCCATGAGGGCGATGGACAGGGCAGAGACGGCCAGCCAAAATCGGCGCATCAGGATCATCCTCTTCCGCTGCGTCATGTCACAGGTGACTCAACGGGCGCCGGCGTCAAGGATGTTCTCGCGCCGCTCTTAACCCGTCAGTCATCGGTGTCGTGCCATCAACCATGGCATGAACCTTGCTAAACGCGGCGGCCGCCCCCTATGATCGGCCATCGCGCCCAATCCGGGTGAAGCAAAAGGATACCGATGGCCCTGTCTGCACGATTGGAGCTTCGCGTCGGCCAGTCCCTGGTCATGACGCCCCAGCTCATGCAGGCCATCAAGCTCCTGCAGCTGTCGAACCTCGATCTCGTCGCCTATGTCGAACAGGAGCTGGAGAAGAATCCGCTCCTGGAGCGTGCCGATGCGCCCGAGCCCTCGGTCGAGGGCGAGGCGCCGGAGGCTCCCACCATCGCCGATGGCGGCGATGCCCAGGCCGGCGACTGGCTCGGCGACGACATGGGCAACAGCCGGACCGATATCGAGGACCGGCTCGGCACCGAACTCGAAAATGTCTTTCCGGACGACAAGGGTCCCGAGGCCAAGCACGTGGACGCGGCCTCCGACCCGATGACCTCGTCCTGGGCCAATGTCGGCTCAGGCGGCAGTGACAACGAGGACTACAATCTCGAAGCCTTCGTCTCGGCCGACCTGTCGCTGCAGGACCATCTATCGAACCAGCTGGCGCTGGCGGTCGAGGTGCCGGCCGACCGGCTGATCGGGCAGATGCTGATCGATGCCATCGACGATGCCGGCTACCTCACCGTGACGGTCGAGGATGTCGCCGAGCGGCTAGGCGCCGAGGTCGAGGATGTCGTCAGCGTGCTGGAGGTCATCCAGAGCTTCGAGCCCTCGGGCGTTGCCGCCCGCAACCTTGCCGAATGCCTCGCCATCCAGCTGCGCGACAAGGATCGCTACGACCCGGCCATGCAGGTGCTGGTCGGCCATCTCGACCTCCTGGCGAAGCGCGACTACGCCCAGCTCCGCAAGCTCTGCGCCGTGGACGAGGAGGACCTCGCCGACATGGTCGCCGAGATCCGCCGCCTGAACCCCAAGCCGGGCCTCGCATTCGGCTTTGCGCCGGTGCAGCCGCTCGTGCCGGACGTGATGGTGCGCGCCGGCCCGGATGGCGGCTGGATTGTCGAGCTGAACAGCGAGACGCTGCCGAAGGTGCTGGTCAACCAGAGCTACTACGCGCGGGTGTCGAAGACGACGAAGAGCGACGGCGAGAAGGCCTTCCTCGCCGATGCGCTGCAGACCGCGACCTGGCTTGCCCGCGCCCTCGACCAGCGCGCCCGCACGATCCTGAAAGTGGCCACCGAGATCGTCCGCCAGCAGGACGCCTTCTTCGCCCTCGGCGTGCAGTATCTGAGGCCCTTGAACCTCAAGACCATCGCCGACGCCATCGGCATGCATGAATCGACCGTGTCGCGCGTCACCTCGAACAAGTCGATCGCCACCAGCCGCGGCATTTTCGAGATGAAGTACTTCTTCACCTCGTCGATCGCGAGCTCGGAGGGCGGCGAGAGCCATTCGGCGGAAGCCGTGCGCTACCGCATCAAGCAGATGATCGATGCCGAGACGCCGGACGACGTGCTCTCGGACGATGCGATCATGGACAAGCTCAAGGACGCCGGCATCGACATCGCCCGCCGCACGGTGGCGAAGTATCGCGAGGCCCTGCGCATTCCCTCCTCCGTGCAGCGCCGGCGCGAGAAGCAGGCCATGGCGGTGTGAGGCGCTGGCCTCTGTCCGCATCTGTCGCTGCATCAAGGAAGTGCGTCCTTCGAGGCTCGCTGCCGCTCGCACCTCAGGATGAGGAATGGGGTGACCTGCAGGGCGGATCGAACTGGGCTGCCGCCCTTTTGCGTGCAAATCTCCGTCCATCCTCATCCTGAGGTGCGAGCCGCATGATGCGTCAGCATCAGCGGCGAGCCTCGAAGGACGCACTCGCGCTGTGCAATGCGCGCCGCTGTCACGAGGATCAATCACCTCTCGACAAGGCAGGGAACGGAAAGGTCATTCCGTCGTTCACCGCGTTCGCAGACGACCATTCTATCCCGTCGAATTGACTTGAATCGGCGTCGTACGGAGGTCTTATTCCCCCTCCAAGCTGATCCTGCGGAGGATTTTTCCCTCATGGCCAAGCCGCAGACCACCGGCACCGTCATCCCGCTGCCGTCCGACACCGCCGACCTCGCCTGGCACCGCCTGCGCACCGAGGCCGAGGCGAGCGCTGCCGCGAATCCCGAGATCGCCACGCTGGTGCTGCGCACCATCGGCCGCGCCTCGTCCTTCGAGGATGCGGTGGCCCGCCGCGTCGCCGCCCGCCTCGCCACGTCGGACGTGCCGGCGGATGTGGTGCACGACGCCTTCACCGAAGCGCTGGAGGCCTCCCCGGCCATCGCCGAGGCCATGCGCGCCGACGCCGCCGCGGTGATCGACCGCGACCCGGCCGCCGACCGGCTGATCGAGCCGGTGCTGTTCTTCAAGGGCTACCACGCCATCCAGGCGCATCGCGTCGCCCATTGGCTGCTCGGACAGGGCCGCCGCGACTTCGCGCTCTACCTGCAGAGCCGCTCGTCGGAGGTCTTCCAGACCGACATCAACCCGGCCGTGCGCATGGGCAAGGGCGTGTTCCTCGACCATGCCACCGGCCTCGTCGTGGGCGAGACGGCGGTGATCGAGGACGACGTCTCGATCCTCCAGGGCGTGACGCTGGGCGGAACCGGCAAGGAGGCGGGCGACCGCCATCCGAAGATTCGCCGCGGCGTGCTGATCGGCGCCGGCGCCAAGATCCTCGGCAATATCGAGATCGGCCGCTGCGCGCGCGTCGCCGCCGGTTCGGTGGTGCTCCAGCCTGTCGCGCCGAACACGACGGTCGCCGGCGTGCCGGCCAAGCCCGTCGGCACGGCGGGCTGCGCCGAGCCCTCGCGCTCCATGGACCAGATCCTCGCCCGCGAGGCGGTGGACGGCTTCAACTACGTGATCTGACGCCTCCCCTCAGACATCCCCGATGCAAGGCCCGCGCTGCCCGGCGCGGGCTTTTGTCGTCCCGACCCCTCCCCCGTCCGGCGCGGTTGCAGCGGGGCGTTTCATGGTGAGAAATAGCGCTTCATGAATGAGCCCGGCACCACCGGGGCAGATGGGGCGGACGGCATGACGGGCATGGCAGGCCATCGTGGGGCGAGGCGGGGGACCGCGCCATGACGATGCAGCTCACCCTTGCCCTGCACCGGGCGCAACGGCTGTTTCCGGACAAGACCGCCGTGGTCTTCGCCGAGCGGCGCTGGACCTACACGCAGTTCCTGGACCGGGTGGCGCGGCTCGCGGGGGTCCTTAAGGGTCTCGGCTTCCAGCCGGGCGACCGCGTCGCCATGCTCTCGCATTCCTCCGACCGCTACCTCGAGTTCTTCTTCGCGGCCTTCTGGGCCGGCGGCATCGCCGTGCCGGTCTCCACCCGCTATGCGCTGCCGGAGACGACCTTCCTCATGCAGGATTGCGGCGCCAAGGTCCTTCTCGTCGGCGACGACTTCGTCGAGATGGCCGAGGCCCTGAAGCCGCAATGCCCGGACCTCGCCCACATGATCCATGCCGGCGAAGGGCCCTGCCCGGCCGGCATGATCGCCTATGACGCGGCTCTGGCGGGCGCGGAGCCCGCCCCGGACGCGCGGCGCGGCGGCGACGACATCGCGGTGCTGTTCTACACGGGCGGCACGACCGGGCGCTCCAAGGGCGTCATGCTCACCCATACCAACTGCATGGCCAATTCCTTCGGCGGCATGGTCCACACCAAGCTCGACAGCTCGGTGGTCGGGCTCCATGCCGGGCCGCTCTATCATGCGGCCGCGGGATCCCGCGTCTTCACCAACACGCTGCTGGGCGCGACCCATGTCGTCATTCCGCGCTTCACGGTGAAGGGCGTTCTGGAGGCCATCCAGACCCATCGGATCACCATGACCTCCATGGTGCCGACCATGATGACGATGATCCTCAACGAGCCGGATCTCGACCGTTACGATCTCTCCTCGCTGCAGCTCATCGGCTATGGCGGCGCCCCCATGCCGGTGGCGACGCTTGAGGCGCTGATCCAGCGGCTGCCGCATGTCCGCTTCGCCCAGGCCTATGGCATGACCGAGCTCTCCCCGGCCTGCACCTATCTCGAGCCCGCGGACCATTCGCTCGACCCCGCCAAGGTGCATCGCCTCGCCTCGGGCGGGCGGGCCATCGTCGGCTGCGACATCAGGGTGGTGGACGAGAACGACCGCGACGTGCCGGTCGGCCAGATCGGCGAGATCATCGTCGCCGGAGCGACGGTGATGAAGGGCTACTGGGGCCAGCCGGAAATGACGGCGGAGGCCCTGCGCGGCGGCTACATGCACACCGGCGATGCCGGCTATCTCGACGCCGACGGCTATCTCTTCGTCTCCGACCGCATCAAGGACATGATCGTGACCGGCGGCGAGAACGTCTATTCGATCGAGGTCGAGAACGCCGTCCTCACCCACCCGGCGATCCGCGAATGCGCCGTCATCGGCGTGCCGCATGACATCTGGGGCGAGGCGGTGCACGCCGTCGTCACCTTCAAGGCCGGGCAGAGCGCCACGGCGGAGGAGATCATCGCCCACTGCAAGACGCGCATCGCCGGCTTCAAATGCCCGCAGACCATCGAGGTCAGGGACGAGATGCCGCTGTCGCAGGCGAACAAGATCCTGAAAACCGCCCTGAGAAGCCCCCATTGGGAGGGGCGGGCGCGCGCCGTCAACTGAGGGCGCGAGGAGGCCGGGAGGGCCGCCATGCCTGAGGAAACACCCCTGTCGCGCGGCATCGTCAGCGGCGCGCGGCAGCGCGACCCCGAGGCCATCGAAACCCGCACCCGGCGCATCGCCGGCGGGCTGGAGCGGCTCGGCGTCGGGCCCGGCGATTGCGTCGCCATCCTGATGCGCAACGACATCGCCTTCCTCGAGGCGACCTATGCGGCGGCAACGCTCGGCGCCTATGCGGTGCCGGTGAACTGGCACCTGAAGCCCGACGAGATCCGCTACATCCTCGACGATTGCGACGCCAAGGTGCTGGTCGGCCATGACGACCTGCTGGAGCCGCTCGCAGGCCACCTGCCGGAGGGGCTCACCGTGCTCGCCGTGCCGGTGCCGCCGGAGGTGGCGGAGCATTTCCCGCAGAGGCCGGGCACGGCCCTCGCCGGCGCCGAGGCCCTGGAGGCCTGGATGGCGCGCCAGGAGCCCTATGCGGGCGCCGCCCGCCCGGCGCCGATGAGCATGATCTACACCTCCGGCACGACAGGCCGGCCGAAGGGCGTGCGCCGCAAGGCGCCGACCCCGGAGGAAGCCAAGGCGACCGAGGGCCTGCGCGCCCTCGTCTATGGCCTGAGGCCCGGCGTCCGCGCGCTGCTGCCGGGGCCGCTCTATCATTCCGCGCCCAATTCCTTCGGCATCCGCGCGGGGCGCCTCGGCGGCGTGCTGGTGCTCATGCCGCGCTTCGATGCCGAGGAGATGCTTCGACTGATCGAGGAGCACCGGATCGATACGATCTTCATGGTGCCGACCATGTTCGTGCGGCTCCTGAAGCTGCCCGAGGCGGTCCGCGCCCGCTACGACAGCTCCTCGCTGCGCTTCGTCATCCATGCCGCCGCGCCCTGCCCCGCGGACGTCAAGGCGGCGATGATCGCCTGGTGGGGGCCGGTGATCCATGAGTTCTACGGCGGCACCGAGACGGGGCCGGTGACCTTCGCGACCTCGCAGGACGCGCTCCTGAAGCCCGGGACGGTCGGGCGGCTGTCACCGGGCGCGGAGATCCGCGTCGTCGACGAGACGGGCGCCGTGCTGCCGCAGGGCGCCATCGGCGAACTCTATTGCCGCATCGCCGGCTATCCCGAATTCACCTACCACAAGGCGCCGGAGAAGCGGCGCGAGGTCGACCGCGACGGTTTCATCACCTGCGGCGACGTTGGTTATGTCGATGCCGACGGCCACGTGTTCCTCTGCGACCGCAAGCGCGACATGATCATCGCCGGCGGCGTGAACATCTATCCCGCCGAGATCGAGGCCGCCTTGCTCGGCCTGCCGGAGGTGCGCGACTGCGCCGTCTTCGGCATCCCCCATGCCGAGTTCGGCGAGAGCGTCATGGCGGTGGTGGAGCCGCAGCCGGGCGTCGAGATCCGCGTCGACGAGCTGAAGGCGAAGCTCGCCGCGCGCATCGCCGACTACAAGGTGCCGCGGACGATCGAAGTCAGCCACAACCTCCCACGGGAGGATTCCGGCAAGATCTTCAAGCGGCGGCTGCGCGATCCCTATTGGGCGGCGGCGGGCCGGACGATCTGAGGGGCGAACGGGCTCATCGGGCCGACGATTGATCCGCCCCCCTTGCCGTCCTCTGTGGCTCGGGTGGGCGGATGGCCCCTCACCCTTCCCTCTCCCCGCACGCGGGGAGAGGGGGACCACGATGTCGCGCTGTTTCTCTGTCGTCGTGCCAAGCACGACCGTCGCCGACGAAGCCTCAACGCTGTTGCCCCCTCTCCCCGCAGGCGGGGAGAGGAGGACCACGATGTCGCGCTGTTTCTCTGTCGCGGTGCCAAGCACGACCGTCGCCGATGAAGCCTCAACGCTGTTGCCCCCTCTCCCCGCACGCGGGGAGAGGGAAGGGTGAGGGGCTTCGTCAGAACCCCAATTGCCGCCTGAGCTCCGCCGCCGTCACGCCCGCCTCCCGCAGCGCCCGGAATCCCTCGGCTTGGTCGCTCTTCGAGAGCTTGCGGCCGTCCGGCCCGAGCAGCAGGTCATGGTGGCGATAGAGCGGCGCGGGGAGCCCCAGCAGCTCCTGCAGCAGACGATGAACGGCGGTGGCCTCGAACAGGTCCATGCCGCGGACCACATGGGTCACGCCCTGCAGCGCGTCGTCGGTGACGACGGCGAGGTGGTAGCTGGTGCCGAGGTCCTTGCGGGCGAGAACCACGTCGCCCCAGCGCGCGGGATGGGCGGGCACGACGCGCAGGGGCTGGCCGGCCGCATCCACCTCGGTCCAGGTCAGCGGCGCGTCGAGCCGGGCCAGCGCCGCCGCCATGTCGAGGCGGAGCGCATGGGGCTCACCCGCCGCCAGCCGCGCGGCGACCTCCTCCGGCGGCATGGCACGCCCCGATCCGGCATAGAGCGGCGCGCCGTCGGGATCGTTCGGCCAGGGGCGGCCTGTCTCCCGCGCCCGGGCCTCCGCCAGCGCCTTCAGGTCGCTGCGGCTCTCGAAGCTCGGATAGACGAGGCCCATTGCCTGGAGCCGGGCCAGCATGGCGCGGTGGTCGGCGAGATGCTCGGACTGGCGCCGGTGGGGCGGCTCGAAGGGGATCCCCAGCCAGGCGAGGTCCTCGATCATCGCCGCTTCCAGATGCGGCGGGCAGCGGGCGCGGTCGATATCCTCGATGCGCAGCAGCAGCCGGCCACCGAGCACGGCCGCCAGCCGCTCGTTCTCCAGCGCGCTCAGCGCATGGCCGAGATGGAGATAGCCGTTGGGGCTCGGGGCGAAACGCAGGACCGCCTGCGGTTCGAGGTGGTGGGCTGGTGCCATGGGGGAGCCTATGGTCAAGGCATGGTCCTTCGACAAGAGGCGACCGGCAAGGGACACGCATGACCATCGCCAGCGATGACGACCTCGACCGGGCCATGGCGGCGCTTTCGGCCGCCTGCCCGGTCATGGCGAGGCTCGCCGCGGCCAACGGCCGGCCGCCGCTGCGCCGGCGTCCCGCCGGTTTCGAGGGGCTCGTGCACGTCGTCGTCTTCCAGCAGATCTCGACGCTGGCGGCGCAGGCGATCTGGGATCGCACCCGCGGGGTTTTCGGGGCCATCACGCCGGAGGCGCTGGCGGCAGGCAGCGACGAGGCCTATCGCGCCGCCGGCCAGTCGCGGCCGAAAACCCGGACGCTCCGGGCGGTGGCAGCAGCCGTTCTCGACGGCACGCTCGACCTCGACCAGATCGGTTCGCTGCCGGCCGAGGAGGCCGAAGCGGCGCTGACCCGCGTCTCCGGCATCGGCCCCTGGACGGCGGAGGTCTATCTCCTCACCTGCCTCGGCCATCCCGATGCCTGGCCGGCCGGCGACATCGCCCTGCAGGCCGCGGCAGCCGATGCGCTGGGGCTTCCCGCACGGCCAGACGCAGCGGAGATGCGAGTTCTCGGCGAGCGCTGGCGTCCGCATCGCGCCGTGGCGGCGCGCCTCCTCTGGGCCCATTACGCCTTGCTCAAGGGCCGTTCCGGTGCGCCGGTCACGCAGAGCTGATGGGCTCCGAGGGCTTCACAAGAGCGACACGAACCCCATACTATTCATCAGTGCCTGAATTCGCGGCTCGCGAATCACCGAGCCGCCCGATCGCAAGGAGTTCATCTTGACGGTCGCCGTATCGCCCGAGGCATTGCCGGTTTCGACCGCAATCTCTCCGGGTTCATGGCCGGCCCTGGTGCTCAACGCGGATTACCGCCCGTTGAGCTACTACCCCCTGTCGCTCTGGTCCTGGCAGGACACGATCAAGGCCGTCTTCCTCGACCGCGTCACCGTGGTCTCCACCTACGACAAGGCGATCCACTCGCCGAGCTTCGAGATGCGCCTGCCCAGCGTCGTCTCGCTCAAGACCTACGTGAAGCCGTCGCGCAACCCGGCCTTCACCCGGTTCAACGTCTTCCTGCGCGACCGTTTCCGCTGCCAGTATTGCGGCCACGGCGAGGACCTCACCTTCGACCATCTGATCCCGCGCTCGAAGGGCGGCCAGACCACCTGGGACAACGTGCTGACCGCCTGTTCGCCCTGCAACCTCCGCAAGGGCTCGATGACGCTGAAGGAATCCGGCCTCACGCTGGGCCGCCTGCCCTTCGCGCCCTCGGTCCAGGACCTGCACGCCAATGGCCGGCTTTTCCCGCCGAACTATCTGCACGAGAGCTGGATGGACTATCTCTACTGGGACACCGAACTGGAGCCGTAAGGGCTCAGGCGGTCTCGCGCGGCCGGCTCGCCGCCACCAGCGCCACGGCGGCCAGCACCGTGGCGATCACCACGTTCCAGCCCGCCAGCGACACGCCGAGGAAGCGCCAGGCCGCCACCGTGCAGTCGGCCAGCGGCTTCGCCGTCTGGATCTGGCGGAGAAGGTCGCCGGGATTGCGGGCGATGGCGATGGGCTGGGCGCAGGTGGTCGGCCCCTGCCAGAAGCCCCATTCGGCGCCGGCGTGATAGACGCCGAGACCCGCGCCCCAGATCATCAGCCCGGCGAGGACGAGCAGCCCGAGGCGAATGACCGGCGCCGGGGCCCGCTTCCAGGCCAGCGCCGCCACGACCAAAGCCGCCGGGATCACCGCGTAATAGGGCGTCCGCTGCTGCAGGCAGAGCGGGCAGGGCGAGAGGCCGACGACGAACTCGAAGAAGTAGGCGCCGAGGATGGCCCCCGTGCCGGCGGCGGCGATGAACAGCGCCGCGGCGAGCCAGGGACGGGCGAGGACGACCGCACCGAGGGCGGATCCGTGGGGGGTGGTGGAGGTCAGCGTCATGACCCGCGTTCTAGACCTTCACGGGGTTCTGTCCAACAGCCAGCGGGCCCGGACGAGGGATTCCATTGACCCGAAGCGCCCCCTCGTCCATCACAAGATCATGAGTTCGGCCGATCCGATCACCCGCCGTCGCGGCGGGGGAACCTACAGCGTTCCCAACCTGCTGACTTACGGCCGGGTGGTGGCGGTGCCACTCTTGGCCGCGTGCCTCTTCGTGCAGGTCATCTACGAGGGCGGCATCTGGCTGCGCTGGGTGGCGCTCGGCATCTTCGTCGCGGCCGCCATCACCGACTATTTCGACGGCTACCTCGCACGGGCCTGGCAGCAGCACTCGGCCATCGGCCGGATGCTGGATCCCATTGCCGACAAGCTGCTCGTCGGCGTGGTGCTGCTGTTCCTTGCCGCCGACGGCACGATCCTCGGCTGGTCGCTCTGGGCGGCCATGGTGATCCTCGCCCGCGAGATCCTGGTTTCGGGCCTGCGCGAATTCCTCGCCGAGCTGCGCGTCTCGGTGCCGGTGACGCGGCTCGCCAAGTGGAAGACGGCGGTGCAGCTGGTGGCGGTCGGCTTCCTCATCGCCGGCCCGGCGGGCGACCAGATCATCGCCGGCGTGACGCTCACCGGCATCGTGCTGCTCTGGGCCGCGGCGATCCTGACGCTCTACACCGGCTACGACTATTTCCGCGCCGGCGCCGGCCACCTGATCGAGGAAGACGAGCGGTGAAGGTCCTCTATTTCGCCTGGGTGCGCGAGCGCATCGGCAAATCCTCCGAGGAGATCGCCGTGCCGCCGGGCGTGCGCACCGTCTCCGACCTCATCGACCACCTGATCTCGCTCGACGAGACCTATGCCCATGCCTTCGAGAACCGCACGGTGATCCGCGCCGCGCTCGATCAGGTTCACGTGAAGCCGGATGCGACCCTCGACGATGCCGAGGAGATCGCCTTCTTTCCGCCCATGACAGGGGGCTAGACTCCCTTTCCATGGCGCCCCCCGACGCTTCGCCCCCGCCGCAGAAATCCCGCCGCTTCAGCCGCCGCCGGCTGCTGGCGCTGCTGGCGAGCGTGCCGGTGATCGGCGGGGCGGGCGGCGCTGTCGCCTTCAACCGGCAGGCCTATTACAGCGGGCCGGTGAGCGACCATTTCGACGGCACCCGGTTCTTCGACCCACACGGCGTGCCGCCCAAGCCCTTCACCGACCTGCTGCGCTGGCAGTTCGGCAATGACGAGAAGGCGCGCTGGCCCGAGACGTGGCCGCTCGCCGCCAAAGACAAGCCGCCGGCCCGGGTCGAGGGCGATGCGATCCGCCTGTCTTACGTGGGCCATGCGAGCTTCCTGTTGCAGACGCGGGGCCTCAACATCCTGCTCGATCCGGTCTGGTCGGAGCGCATGTCGCCGGTCTCCTTCGCGGGTCCGAAGCGCGCGAACCCGCCGGGCATCGCCTTCGAGGACCTGCCGAAGATCGACCTCGTCCTCGTCAGCCACGGGCACTACGACCATCTCGACGCCGCGACCCTGTCGCGCCTGCAGGCGGTCCATCAGCCGCGGGTCATCACCCCGTTGGGTCAGGACGCGATCATGAAGAGCCATGACGCCGCGATCCGCGCCGAGGCCCATGACTGGGGCGACCGGGTCGAGATCGGCAACGGCATGGCGGTGCATCTCGCCCCCATGCGCCACTGGACGGCGCGCGGCCTGTTCGACCGCAACAAGGCGCTGTGGGCCGCCTTCGTGCTGGAGGCGCCGGGCGGGCTCGTCTACCACATCGGCGATACCGGCTATGGCGACGGCCACCATTTCCGCGAGGCCAAGCGCCGGTTCGGTGGGTTCCGCCTCGCCATCCTGCCGATCGGCGCCTATGAGCCACGCTGGTTCATGCGCGACCAGCACATGAACCCGGCGGAAGCCGTGCAGGTGATGATCGATTGCGGGGCGCGGCGGGCGCTGGCCCATCACTGGGGCACGGTGCAGCTCACCAACGAGGCCATCGAGGCGCCGCGCGAGGCCCTGGCCGCAGCGCTGGCCGAGCGGGGCATCGCGCCGGAGCTGTTCCGCGCCATCCGGCCGGGCGACGTGCTGGAACTCTCCGCCGCCGAGGCCTGACGCCCGGCGACGGCCCTTACTGGATCTGCAGGCCGCGCAACAGGCGCTCGAGATAGTCCATCTCGAGCTGCGGGCGATCCTGCTCGGAGAGGCGACGGCGCAGCTCCTCCAGCACCCGCTGGGCCCGCTGGGCGGCGCCCTCGCCGGCATTGGGGATGCGGACGTCGGAATTGTCATTGGCCTCGCGGCCGCGGGTCGGACGGCCCAGCGGGTCGTAGTCCTGGTTGCCGGCCTGGCCGAGGCGGCCGGCCTGCCCGTCCTGGCCGGGCTGTCCCGGACCCTGGCCCTGGCCCTGGCCTTCCTGCATCTGCTGGGCGAGACCCTGCGCGCCGCGCTGGAGATTGCGCAGCGCACGGCCCTGGGCATCCGTCGCGCCCTGGCCATTGCCACGGCCGAGGGCTTCCTCGGCCTCGCGCATGGCGCGTCCGGCGCCGTCGAGGCCTTCCTGCGCCTGACGGCCGGCCTCAGAGCCACCGGGGCCCTGGCCCTGCTGGCCTTCCTGACCCTCGCCGCCCTGGCCCTGCCGGCCGAGCTCCTCGCGCAGCTGGTCGAGCAGCTCGCGCAGCTGGCGCTGGGCGTCGCCGAGCTGGTCGAAGCCCTGTTCGCCCTGCTCGCCGTTCTCGCCCTGCTGACCGGGCTGCTGCTGGCCCTGCTGGCCGCGCTGGCCGTTGCGCTGCTGCTGCTGGTTGCGCTGGGCGCGGCGCTGCTCCTGCTGGCGGCGGAAGGTGTCGTCGCGCAGCTGCTGCTGGCGGCGGATCATGTCGGCGAGCCGGTCGAGCGGGCTCTCGCCCTGTTCGCCGCTCTCGCCGTTCTCGCCCTGCTGCTGCTGTTGCTGGCGGCCGGCCTGCAGGCCCTGCAGCATCTGCTGCAATTCCTGCATCAGGCGCTGGGCCTGGTCGCGGGCGCCGTTGCGGGCGAGGTTCTCGATGCGGTTGAGCATGTCGCGCAGGTCCTGCGGGCGGACCGTGCGGGTGTTCGGGTCGCGCTGGGCCTGCTGCTGCTGGTTGCGGCCGTCCTGACGGTTGCGCATCGCCTGTTCGGCAAGCTCGCGCATCAGCCGGTCCATGGCCTGGCGCAGGTCCTGCGACAGGCGGCGGATCTCCTCCTCGGAGGCGCCGCGCTCGATGGCCTGGCGCAGGCGCTCGGCGGCCTGGGAGACGGCACGCTCGGCCTCGGAGACGTCGCCATCCTCCATGCGGACGGCGATGTCCCAGAGATAGTCCATGACCTCGCGCAGGGCCTCGTCGTTGCGGGCGCGGACGAGGCGGAAATAGGCGGTGCGCAAGCCAAGATAGACAGGCGTCTCGACGCTGAAGACGTCCGGGGCGGTGGTCAGCGCCTCCAGCGCCCGGGCGACGCGCGGGGCGGCATTGGCGTCGAGCGCGAGCAGGCGGCGCTGCTCGACGAGGACGCGGGGGATGGGCTTGGAGAAGACCCGGGACGGCAGCGTGCCGTAGAGCGTGTCGGAGAAGCCCTCATTGCCGGCATCGTCGCGGGCCTTCAGCTTCACCGCCACCTGGAGCCCGGCGAAGGGATGGGTGGTGAAGTCGCGCGCCGTCTGGCCGTTGCCGGCGCGGGTGCGCGCCTGCGGCAGGGTGAGGGGAAGTGGCGGCAATTCGGCCAGCGGCCGCGCGCCGGGGCGCTGCAGCGCCTGGGCGGAGGGCGCGAGGGTCATGGTGGCCTCGGCCTCCTTCACCCCGTAATCGTCCTCGACCTTGTAGGCGAGAACCATCTGGTTGCGCTGGTCGGCCTGCGGCGGACGCTCGAAGGCAATGGTCGGCGCGCCGTCAGCGATGGCCTCGAAGCGCCAGACGATGGGGGCAGCGCCCGTGCCGCTGACGGCGAGCGTGCCGGCGCGGCTGACGGTCCACCGCGTCTCGGCAAGGGCCGCGGCGCCGGGCTGGGGTGCGGCGGGAGCGGGGGCAGGCGTGCCGGTGGCCGCAGCCGTGGCATTGGCCGGGCGCTCAGGCGCCGGCGCCTCGGCGACGCCGCCCTCGGGCTTCACGGCGACATCGGCGAGGCCGGCGACGCGCAGCGTCACCACGGAGCCGGCGGGCACGCGGAATATCTCGGGCTCGGCCTGGACCGGCTGCGGCTCGCCGGAGCGGCGCGTCGGCAGGATCACCGGCGGGCGGGCGGTATATGCCGGCGGCGTCACCCAGGCGTCGATGCGGTAGGTGATGGGGGTCGGCGGGGCGCGCCAGTCGAAGGCGGTCATGAGGCGCGCCATGCGCTCATCGCCGGCGAGGAAGTAGGCCGGCACGATCAGCAGCAGGGCGAGCGCACGCATGGCGTAACGGTCGAGCGCCGGCATGCGCGGCGTCGGAATGCCGGTGCGCAACCGGCCGGCCGCGGCCGCGACACGGGCGCGATGCTCGGCCCAGAGCGCCTTGGCGAAGGGGTCGTTGGCGGTGGCGAGGTCGTCGGCAAGCGCGGTGGCCGGGCGGTGGCCGCCCTCGGTCATGCGGTCGATGCGGCGCAGGGCCTCCTGCTCGCTCGGACGGCGGATGGTGAACAGCGGCCAGGCTGCGCCGAACAGCAGCGCCACGACGAACACAACGCCGCCGAAGCGCGCCCAGTAGGGCACGACCTGCCAGAAGCCCAGCCAGGACACGGACAGGACGCCGCCGAAAATGACGAGGAACAGGACGAGGCGCGGCCAGATCTGCTCCCACAGGAGCACCAGGCGAGCCCGGTCGATCGCATGGGAGAGGGCCAGGTCATAGCCGTTGCGGGCCGGGGCCTGATCCTGGCGGGATTCCTGCGGGCGGTCCTTGTCCATGCCGTCGCTCAAGATCCGCTCCGGTTCGAGGCTCGTGCAGTGCACAAGCTACCATGGTCGTCCTCAAAAACCACCATTTCAAGGCGGCAAACGATCACGGATCGTTCAGCCGGCGACCGTCGCGGCAAGGGCGGCCAGATCGACATTGGCGCCGCAGGCGAGGACTCCAACGCGCTCGCCGGGCGCAGGGCGATAGGCGCCGGAGATGAGGGCCGCAAGGGCCGCCGCGCCGCCCGGTTCGCTGGCGGCGCGCAGGCCGAGCCACAGCCGCTTCTGCGCCTCACGGATGGCATCGTCCGGGACGAGGACGACATGGTCCACATGGGCCTTGGCGGTCTCGTAGACGCGGCCGAAGACATTGCGGGCGCCGAGCGAATCGGCGGCGACCGACTGGACGTCGACATCGACCGGCCCGCCGGCGGCGAGCGCCGCGTGGAGGGCGCGGGAGCCCTCCGGCTCGACGCCGACGACCTTCACCCGACGACCGAACCAGGTGGCGATGCCGCCGATGAGGCCGCCGCCGCCGACGGCGACCAGCACCGTGTCGAGCGGGCCGGCATCCGCCTCCCATTCCAGGCCGACCGTGCCCTGGCCGGCCATGGTCGCCCAGGCGTCATAGGCGTGGACGGAGAGCGCGCCGGTCTCGGCCGCGAAGGCCTCGCAGGCAGCCAGCGCCTCGGCATAGCGGGCGCCGCCGACAACAAGGTCGGCGCCTGTCTCGCGGATGCGGGCGATCTTGGCGGGCGATGAGATTTCCGGAACGAAGATGCGGGCGGGGATTCCAAGGGTCGCCGCGGCATGGGCGACGGCGATGCCATGATTGCCGCCGGAGGCGGCACAGACGCCGGCCGCCGGCATGGTCCCGCCGAGCAGGGTGTTGAAGGCGCCGCGCGCCTTGAAGGTGCCGGTCACCTGCAGGAATTCGAGCTTCATCGCCACCGGCACCGGCGTGCCGAAGGTCTCCGCCGGCAGGGTCAGGGTCGGGGTGTGGCGGATATGGCCGGCAATGCGGGCATGGGCGGCGCGGATGTCGTCGGGCGTGAGCATGGGACTGTCCTTGGAGGCCGGGCACGGGAGCCCGGCCGGCGCGCCGGGTCAAGCCCAGATGGCGACGGGCAGGCCATGCGCATCACGCAGCGGCGGATCGGGAAAGGGCCGCGCCGTGCCGGCGAGCAGGCGGCGGGCGACGAGGGCATTGACCGCGGCATCGAGCAGATCGTCCGGCCCCGCGCCACGCGGCGGTGCGAGGAGAAGCGCTTCCGGGAAGCCTGCCGCGACCAGCAGCGCCCGGCGGAAGGCAAGGCCCGGCGGATACGGCCGCGACTTCACCTTCTTCGGTTCCGGCACCGCCGTCTCGCCGTTGAGCCGCCAGAAGGCGACCTCGGGATGGACCTCATGGACGCGATGGACCAGCGCGGGATCGGCGCGCAGCAGCCGGTCGATCTCACGGATCTTGGGGAAGAGGAAGAAGGCCTGTTTCGACACCTTGCGGGGCGGATCGGAGGTCTCCAGCGCCAGCCGGCAGCATTCCCGATAGTCCTCCGCCTCGACGGCGGCGCGGGAGGGCACCGAAAAGACCGATGACTGGCGCTCGCCGAGGAGCGGGCGCACCAGCGATTCCGGCCCTCTCCCGCCGGGTCCCGCCCGGTCGGGCAGGCCGATGGGCATGTCCACGGCGATTTTTTCGACGCCGACGGTGAGATCGGCGAAATCGCGCGTTATCGTGACGCTCGGCGCGAGCGGACCCTCGGCGGCGATCGTCACGGCGATCCAGCCGGCGGGGCATCCATCGATGCCGCGCACCAGCCGCTCCCGGCCGGGAGCGGTCGTTCCCTCCGATGCGATGGTCATGCTCCGCTTCCTCCGCCGCCTGGTCCTCGCCGGCCTTGTCCTTGCCCTGACGCCCCTCGTCCTGACGCTGGTCTATACGGTGGTGACGCCGATCTCGACCCGCATGGTCTGGCGTATGGTGACCCTGCAGGGCTACGAGCGCACCATCGTGCCGCTGGACCAGGTGGCGCGGGCCGTTCCGGCCGTGCTCATCGCCTCGGAGGACGGGCAGTTCTGCCGCCATCGCGGCGTCGACTGGCGCGAACTGATGGCCGTCATCGACGACGAGGACGGCCCGAGCCGCGGCGCCTCGACGCTGCCCATGCAGGTCGCCCGCAACCTCTTCCTCTGGCAGGGCGATACCGGGCCGACGGCCGTCCTCCGCAAGGGGCTGGAGATCCCCCTGGCGCTGATGATCGACCTCATCTGGTCGAAGCGGCGGATGATGGAAATCTATCTCAACGTCGCGGAATGGGGTCCGACCGGCCAGTTCGGCATCGAAGCCGGGGCGCAGCGCGCCTTCGGCAAGCCGGCGGCGCGGCTGACCACGGGCGAGGCGGCCCTTCTGGTCTCCATCCTGCCGAACCCGATCCGCCGCGATGCGCGGGCGCCGGGGCCGGGGGTTCGGCGCAAGGCGGCGATCATCACCCGCCGGGCGGGGGCGGCGGATCTCTCCTGCCTGCGGCTCCAGGACAACTGACGGCGGGTGGACGAAGGACCGGTTTCGCGTTTCAAATCGGCCCATGGTTCCCGCGCTGCTCCTCGTCGCCGCCCTCATCGTCCCGCCGCCCGCCAGGGCGCAGGCGCCCGCGCAATCCGAGGCCGCGCTGGTGGAGCGCGCCGTCGGCCCCTGGGAGCTCTCCAACCCCTCCGGCAGCCGCAAATGCGCCGTGACCTTCCGCGCCGAACGGGCGGGACCGGGCCGCGGCCTGACGCTGGCCGAGGGCTGCGCGGCCGCCTTCCCGGCGGTGGCGAACGTCGCGGCCTGGTCGGTGGCGCCCACCGGCGCGATCCGCTGGCTCGACCGCGCGGGACAGCCGGCCTTCGATTTCGAGGAAACCGAGGTCGGCATCTTCGAATCGCTCAGGGCCGGCGATCCCACCGTCTATTTCCTCACCAATCTCGGGCTCGCCGGACGGACCCTGCCCACGGCGGACGATGTCGCCGGCGGCTGGAACCTCGGCCAGCCCACAGGACGCGCCCTGTGCAGCCTCGGCCTGAAACAGGAGCTGGCGGCGGATGCCGGCGCCCTCGAACAGCGCTTTGCCCTCGACGTCGCCAGCGGCTGCGAGCGCTCGGTCGCCGCACTCGGCCTCACATCGTGGCGGCTCGACCGCGAGATCCTCGTCATCCTGGGCAAAAGCGGCACCCTCTCCTTCCGCCGCGAGGATGGCGGGCGCTGGGTCAAGACGCCGGCCGACAACCGGCCGCTGGTGCTCACCCGCCCCTGACGCCCCTGCCCGAAATGGGGAGTGGCTTTCGTCCCGCCGATTTCGTCCACTGAAACGATGCTTCGTCCGTCGGAACCGGACGCATCGGGAGGACGATCATGAGCGAAGGCGCCGGGGACTCGGTCCGGGTGGAGAGGACGGGGGCGGTCGCGACCCTCATCCTCAACGAGCCGAAGTCGATGAACGCCATGTCGGCGGGCATCAAGGCGGGGATCGAGACGCATCTGCCCGGGCTCCTCGCCGATTCCGGCGTGCGGGCCATCATCCTCACCGGCACGGGCAAGGCCTTCTGCGCCGGCGGCGACATCCGCTCCATGGACGACCGGGCGACGCTCTCGGTGAAGACGCGGATGACGCGGACCTATCGCTGGCTGATCCCGCTCCTGACCGCCGACAAGCCGATCATCGCGGCGGTCAATGGCGCGGCGGCGGGCGCCGGCCTGTCGCTGGCCCTCACCGCCGACCTCATCGTCGCGGCGCGCGACGCCCGGTTCAAGGCCGGCTTCCCCGGCATCGGCGCCGTGGCCGATCTCGGCCTCGCCTATACCCTGCCGCGGGCCATCGGCCACCAGCGCGCCAGCGACATCCTGCTCACCAACCGCGAGGTCGGCGCCGAGGAGGCCCATGCCATGGGGCTCGTCGCCCGGCTTGCCGAGCCCGAGGCGCTGATGGCGACTGCGATGGAGCTGGCGCAGGCACTCGCCGCCGGACCGACCGTCTCGCTGGCGCTGACCAAGCGGCTGATGCGGCGCGCCTATGAGCTGCCGCTCGAAGGATTCCTGGAGAGCGAGGCCATGGCCCAGGTGGTGGCCTTCGGCAGCGGCGATTTCGACGAGGGCGTTGCCGCCTTCAAGGCCAAGCGCAAGCCGGATTTCAAGGGCCACTGAGAACCCGCGGGAGACAGCGATGACGACGATGTTCAAGGACGGCCTTCTCGCCGGCAAGCGCATCCTGGTGACCGGCGGCGGCACCGGTCTCGGCCGCGAGATGGCGGAGGACTATCTGCGCCTCGGCGCGACCGTGCACATCTGCGGGCGGCGCAAGGGCGTGCTCGACGACACCGCGAAGGAGCTGATGGACCGCCATGGCGGGCAGGTCCACACGCATTCGGTCGATATCCGCGTCGCCCAGGCGGTGGAGGAGATGATCGACGAGATCTTCGCCATGGGACCGCTCACCGGCCTCGTCAACAATGCCGCCGGCAATTTCATCAGCCCGACCAAGGATCTCTCGCCGCGCGGCTTCGACGCCATCGCCGGAATCGTCTTCCACGGCTCGTTCTATGTGACGCTGGCCTGCGGCAAGCGCTGGATCGCCGGCGGCCACAAGGCCTCGGTCATCTCCATCCTGACGACCTGGGTGTGGAATGGCGGGCCCTTCACCGTCCCCTCCGCCATGTCGAAGGCGGGCATCAACGTCATGACCCAGTCGCTCGCCGCCGAATGGGGCCGCTACGGCATCCGCCTCAACGCCATCGCGCCGGGCCCCTTCCCCACCAAGGGCGCCTGGGAGCGGCTCAATCCGGGCCTTGCCGCCGAGCAGGACAAGGGCCGCGAGGGCAGCCCCATGGGCCGCAACGGCGAGATGCACGAACTCAAGAACCTCGCGACCTTCCTCATGGCGGATGGCTGCGAGTACCTGACCGGCCAGACCATCGCCATCGACGGGGCGCGCTACAACGCCAGCGGCGGCAATTTCTACTCGCTGTCGGCCCTGTCGGACGGCCAGTGGCAGGAGATGGCGGAGATGATCCGCGCCGCCAACGACAAGGACAAGGCGCAGCGCAGCGTGTGAGAATTACGGGCGGGGACACCCAAAAGGGCCCCACCCGCACCCTCCCCTCGCTCACGCGAGGAGAGGGAGACTTCGACGTCCCGCCCGGCCCGGAACGGTTGGGCCAAGCCCAACGGACCCGCGTGGAGTGGGAGGTCAAAGTCCCCCTCCCTGCGCAAAGCGCGGGGAGGGTAAAGGTGGGGCCTTCATCACCAGGCGGGTTCTCACCGCTACGGGACAGAGCGTGAGCTTTGTGGTGTTATCGCGCCGTTCCGGACGGGCTAAAGCCCTCCGGGAGTTCAGGAAGCCCTTATGCCGTCGTTCGAACCCGTCATCGCGCTGTCCCGCGGCCTCGAGATCCTCCGCGTGCTGAATGCCGAACGGCGCTCCACCGTCGGCTCGCTGCACAAGGCGACCGGGCTCAACAAGGCGACCATCGTGCGCATGCTGGAGACGCTGGAGCACGAGGGCTACGTCATGCGCGACGCGGCCCGCTCGGAATATCTGCCGACCGGGCGCTGCCTGCTGCTCTCCCACGGCTATGACCAGCACCTGTGGATTGGCGGGGTCGCCGAGCCGATCATGCACGAGTTCCGCAAGCAGATCGGCTGGCCCTCCGACATCGCCATTTTCGACCGCGACGCGATGATCGTCGCCCAGACGACGCGCGAGCCGGGCTCCATGCTGTTCAGCCGACGGCCGGGCTTCCGCTTTCCGCTGCTCTCGACCTCCATGGGCCGGGCCTATCTGGCCTTCTGCCCGCCCGAACAGCAGGAGCGCATCATCACCCTGCTCGCCGCCATTCCGGGCAAGTCCACCGACCTCGCGCGCCAGCCGAAGAAGCTCGCCCAGCTCCTCGCCGATGTCAGGGAGAAGGGCTACGCGCTGATGGACGACAGCTACAGCCAGCACGTGTTTGACGGGCGCGTCTGGGCCATGGGCGTGCCGGTGCGCGACGGCGACGAGGTCTTCGCCTCGATCAACATCATGATGCTGCACGGGGTCATCACCGTGGAGGATGCGGTGAAGGGCTTCCTCGGGCCGCTGCGGGAAACCGCCGCGCAGATCGCCGCTGCGCTGACCGACAAGTTCCGCGCCACGCTCTGGGCCCCGGGAGGCGCCAAGGCGGAGTGACAGGGCGCCGTGGGCGCCAGACAGGTTTGACCGGTCCAGCCGGCCGTGGGACCATCGCGGCCGGTCAAAGACCCAAGGGCGAAAACGCCCGCCGAGGCCCTGCCTCGCCAGAGATGTCCAGAGGAAGCCCCATGTCGTTTCGCATGACCCGCCGCGGCCTCATCGCCGCCAGTGCAGCCGCTGTCGCCGCGCCCGGCCTGCTCAAGGCCCAGGGCGCCTGGCCGAACCGCCCCGTCCGCATTCTCTGCGCCTTCCCGGCCGGCGGCATCACCGACGGCTATGCCCGCGCCTATGGCGACTACATCGCCCAGAAAAGCGGCCAGACCGTCGTCGTCGAGAACCGGGTCGGCGCCGGTGGCGGCATCGCCGCGCAGGCGCTGAAAAGCGCGCCGGACGACGGTCACACGCTGATGATCACCATCTCGTCGACCATGCTGGGCAACCGGGTCATGTTCAAGAACCTGCCCTATGACCCGGACAGGGATTTCTCGTTCCTGGCGATCATGTCGACCGGCCACCTGCCGCTGGTCGCGCAGAAGAACACGGGCGCCAGGACCATCGCCGAGTTCGTCGATTTCGCAAGGAAGAACCGGACCAGCTTCGGCTCCTACGCGGCCGGCTCCTTCGCCCATATCGTCGGTGCCGAGCTCAACCGCCGGTTCGGCCTGGACATGACGATCGTCCATTACCGCGGCGAGGCGCCGATGTGGCAGGACCTGCTGACGGGCAACAGCGCGGTGGCCATGGGAAGCTACACCGCCGCCAAGGGGGTGCTCGACACGGGGGCCGGCGTCGCCATCGCCGTGCCGACGTCAAAGCGCATGTCGACGCTGCCGGACGTTGCAACCTATGCCGAACAGGGTCTCAAGGATCCGGTCTTCAACCTGATGAGCTGGGCCGGCTTCTTCGGCAAGGCCTCGATGCCGGCGGAGATGGTGCAGCAGATCTCCGACCTCATGGTCGAGGCCGGCAAGACCGAGCGGATCCGCAACCTGACCGCCACCTTCGGCATCGACGACACCGCGCAGGACCACCGGTTCTTCCGCCAGATCTACGAGACCCAGGGTCCGATCTGGCTCGATCATCTCAGCCGCCTCGGCGTGACGCCGAGCTGAACGACCCTGACGATTGGTCACAGGGCAGGGCGGCGACGCGTGGTCCTACACTGCGACGACGTTGAATCATGCGGGACGCAGAAGCCCGCCTGCATCACTTGAGGAAACGCATTATGAGCATCGTCTTTTCCCGCCGCGGGCTTGTCGCTGCCGGCGCCCTACTCCCCCTCGCATCCCCATCCATCCTGCGGGCGCAAGGCGCGGCCTGGCCGACCAAGTCACTGCGCATCATCTGCGCCTTCCCGGCAGGCGGCATCACCGACGCCTTCGCCCGCGCCTATGGCGAGTATATCGGCCAGAAGAGCGGGCAGACGGTGGTGGTCGAGAACCGGCCCGGCGCCGGCGGCGGCATCGCCGCGCAGGCGATGAAGTCGGCGCCCGACGACGCCCACACGATCATGATCACCATCTCGACGACGCTGTTCGGCAACCGCGTCATGTTCAAGAGCCTCGCCTACGACCCGGACAAGGACTTCTCCCTGCTCGCCCTCTTGCCGACCGGGAGCCTGCCGCTGGTCGCCGCCAAGGCGACGGGGGCGACCAACATCGCGCAGTTCGTCGACTATGCCCGCAGGAACCGCATCAGCTTCGGCTCCTATGCCGCCGGCTCCATGGCGCACATCGTCTGCAACAAGCTGAACCAGCAGTTTGGCCTCGACATGACGGTGGTGAACTATCGCGGCGAAGCGCCGATGTGGCAGGACGTGCTGACCGGCAACAGCCAGATCGCGCTCGGCAGCTACACCGCCGCCAAGGCGGTGCTCGACGCCAATGCCGGCACGGCCATCGCCATCCCCTCGACGCGGCGGATGCGGGTGCTGCCGAATGCCCAGACCTTCCAGGAGCAGGGCCTCGACAACCCGGTCTTCCGGCTGCTCAGCTGGGTCGGCTTCCTCGGCACCTCGTCCATTCCCCAGCCCATGGTCGAGACGATCTCGAACCTCATGCTGGAGGCGGCGCGCACCGAGCGCATCCAGAAGCTCAACGAGACCTTCGGCATCGATGATCCCGTCCTCGGCCATGCCGATTTCAAGAAGGTCTATGACACCGAGGGCCCGATCTGGATCGAGAACGTCAAGGCGCTGGGCCTGACGCCGGCCTGAGCCCTGGCGGCCGCGTCACGCCACCGTGGCGCGGCCGTTGTTCAGCACCACGACGTCGCGCTCGACGACCCGGGCGCGGAACGACACCGCGCTCCCGTCGCGCCAGATCTCGGTGCGCACCGTCTCGCCGGGCAGGACGGGGGCGGAGAAGCGCAGGTCGAGCCGCGTCAGGCGGGCGGGATCGTTGTCGCAGCAGGCCTTCAGGATGGCGCGGCCCGCCACGGCGTAGGTGCACAGCCCGTGCAGGATCGGCCGCGGGAAACCGGCGCCGGTGGCGACATCCGGATCGGCGTGGAGCGGGTTGTAGTCGCCGGAGAGGCGATAGATCAGCGCCGCCTGCGGCAGGGTCGGCAGGTCGACGGCCAAGTCCGGCGCGCGCTCAGGCAGCGGATGGGGTTCGGGAGACGGACCGGACGGCCCGCCGAAGCCGCCCTCGCCGCGGATGAAGGTGGTCGAGGTGAGCGTCGCCAGCAGGTCGCCCGAGGCCTTGTCGATCACGTCGCGCTCGGAGAGCAGCAGCGCGCCCTTGCCGGGGCCCTTGTCGATGATCTCGGTGACGCGGGTGCGGCCGATCACCGTGCCGGTCGCCGGCAGCGGCTTGTGGATGAGGAGGCCCTGTTCGCCATGCAGCACCTTGCGCCAGTCGACCCCGGTGTTCGGGTCCTTCAGCCAGAAACCGGGATAGCCGAGCACCACGGCCATGGTCGGCAGTGCCTTCAGGCCGTCCTCATAGACGAAGGGCAGTTCGGAGCGGTCGACGGGATCGGCGCCGCAGCCGACGCCCAGGGCATAGAGGATCGTGTCCTTGGCCGTGTAGCTGTGCTCGAGGTCAGGGAAGGGCCAGGCTTTGAGTTTGGCGTAGTCGATGGGCATGGGCGTGTCCTGGGAAACTGACCCGTCATGCCCGGGCCTGTCCCGGGCATCCACGAATTCTGCAGGCGCCGTGTTCAAGCCGTGGATGGCCGGGACAAGCCCGGCCATGACGAACGGGCGCGCCGCCCCGCTCACAGCGAGCGGGCGACGATTTCCTTCATGATCTCGGTGGTGCCGGCATAGATCCGCTGGATGCGGCTGTCGGCATAGGCACGGGCGATGGGGTACTCCCACATGTAGCCATAGCCGCCGTGGAGCTGCAGGCAGGTGTCGACCACGCGGCCCTGGAGTTCGGTCAGCCACCACTTGGCCATGGCGGCGGTGGCGACATCGAACTCGCCCGTCAGGAACTTGGCGATGCAATCGTCGAGGAAGACGCGCGCCACCGTCACCTCGGTCTTCACCTCGGCGAGCTTGAATCGGGTGTTCTGGAAATCGGCCAGCGACTTGCCGAAGGCCTTGCGGTCACGGGTGTACTCGACCGTCCATTTCAGCGCCGCTTCCATGACAGCCACCGCCGAAATGGCGACCAGCAGGCGCTCGCGCGGCAGCTCGTTCATCATGTAGGCGAAGCCGCGCCCCTCCTCGCCGATGATGTTGGTGGCGGGCACGCGGACATTGTCGAAGAAGAGCTCGGATGTGTCCTGCGCCTTCAGCCCGATCTTCTCGAGGTTGCGGCCGCGCTTGAAGCCCTCGCGGTCGGCCTCGACCAGGATGAGGCTCACGCCCTTGGCGCCGGCCTTCGGATCGGTCTTGCAGGCGACGACGATGATGTCGGCGAGCTGGCCATTGGTGATGAAGGTCTTCTGGCCGTTGATGACCCAGTGGTTGCCGTCGCGGATCGCCGTGGTGCGGATGGCCTGGACGTCGGAGCCTGCGCCCGGCTCGGTCATGGCGAGGGCGCCGATGGCCTCGCCGCTCGCCATTTTCGGCAGCCAGTGGCGCTTCAGGTCCTCGGAGGCGTTGTTGAGGATGTAGGGGGCGACGATGTCGGAGTGCAGGCGGAAGCCCGGGCCGGTGAAGACATGGCCCATCATCTCCTCGATGAAGATGGCGCTGGTCAGGAAGTCCGCACCGCCGCCGCCATATTCGACGGGAATGTTGGTGAGCAGCATCCCCGCCTCGCCCGCCTTGCGCCAGGCCTCGCGGTCCACCTTGCCCTCCTTCTCCCAGCGGGCATGGTGCGGCGCGATCTCCTCGGCGACGAAGCGGCGGCAGGCCTCGCGAAAGAGGTGGTGCTCCTCGCTGTAGTAGGAGGCGGTGGCGGTCATCGGCGGCGTCTCCGTCCAGGCAGCGGCTCTTCGGGGCCGCAACTGCCCTCCACCATAAGACAGGCGTTTCGAAGACTGAAACGGGATTTCGTCGGATGGTCGGACGGACTATGGTGCAGCCGGCGTCGCGGGGTGCGGCGCCGATCCCCAATCTCGCAAGGACGGCATCCATGGCAGGCGCACTCCAGGACAAGGTGGTCATCGTCACCGGCGCAGGTCGTGGCATTGGCCGGGAGATCGCGCTGACCGCGGCGGCCGAGGGCGCCAAGGTGGTGGTCAATGACCTTGGCGGCGCCGCCGACGGCTCGGGCGCCAGCGCCGCGCCGGCCGAGGAGGTCGCCGCGGAGATCCGCGCCAAGGGCGGCAAGGCCGTCGCGAATTTCGACAGCGTCGCCGAGCCAGCCTCGGCCAATGCCATCGTCAAGGCGGCGGTGGATGCCTTCGGTGGGCTCGACGCGGTGGTGAACAATGCCGGCATCCTGCGCGACGCCATCTTCCACAAGATGTCGGTCGCCGACTTCGAACTGGTCATCAAGGTGCACCTGATGGGCACCTTCTACGTCTCCCACGCCGCCGCGCGGATCTTCCGCGAACAGCAGTCGGGCGCCTTCGTGCATTTCACCTCGACCTCGGGCCTCATCGGCAATTACGGCCAGGCGAACTATGCCGCGGCCAAGCTCGGCATCGTCGGCCTGTCGAAGTCGATCGCGCTGGACATGGCGCGGTTCAACGTGCGCTCCAACTGCGTCTCGCCCTTCGCCTGGAGCCGGCTCATCGGCACGATCCCGACCGAGACGGAAGCCGAGAAGGCGCGCGTTGCCCGCATGCAGGTCATGGGGCCGGAGAAGATCGCGCCGCTCTCGGCCTTCCTCGCCTCGGACGCCGCGAAGGACGTCACCGGTCAGATTTTCGCGGTGCGGATGAACGAGATCTTCCTGATGGGCCAGTCGCGGCCGATCCGCTCCATCCATCGCGACGGGGGCTGGACCTGCGATAGCCTCGCCAGCCACGGCATTCCGGCGCTGAAGTCGTCCTTCTATCCGCTCGACCGTTCCGCCGACATCTTCTCGTGGGATCCGGTGTGAGGAGCCCGGGGATGACGGGCGCGGCGCGTCACCTCTCCCCGGCGGGGAGAGGGGGCCGCCCCTCGCGGACCATCCTCACCCCCTCTCCCGACCTTCGGTCGACCTCTCCCCACCGGGGAGAGGTGGGTAGCCTCTCCGGTGCCGTTGCCGGCACCCGCAGTCTTCGGGACGTGATCTGATGACCTTCGGCATTCTCTCCTTCGGCGCCTACATCCCGCGCCTGCGCCTGCAGCGAAAGGCGATCGCGGATGCGCATGGCTGGTTCAATTCGGCCCTCAAGGGCCAGGGCAAGGGCGAGCGCGCCATCGCCAACTGGGACGAGGATCCAGTGACCATGGCGGTGGAGGCGGGCCGCGACTGCCTCGCCGGCCTCGGCCCGGTGAGCCTGGAAGCTTTGACCTTCGCCTCGACCACCTTCCCCTTCCTCGACCGACTGAATGCCGGCGTCGTCGCCGAAGCGCTCGCGCTCGGCCAGGATCTCGCCACGGCGGATGCCGGCCAGACCCAGCGTGCCGCGACCTCGGCGCTGCTGGCCGCGCTGCGCGGCGGCGGCCCGTCCCTCATCGTCGCCGCCGAGAAGCGGCCGGTGAAGGCGGCGAGCCCCATCGAGATGACAGCCGGAGACGGCGCGGCGGCGATCCTCGTCGGCGAAGGCAAGCCGGTGGCGACGCTGCTGGCCAGCGCCACGCGCACGGCGGATTTCGTCGACCACTACCGCACGCCGGAATCCGAATATGACTACCAGTGGGAGGAGCGCTGGATCCGCGACGCCGGCTACATGCCGCTGGTGCCCCCGGTCATCAAGGCCTGCCTCGCCAAGGCGGGCCTCGGCCCGGAAGCGGTGACGCGGTTCTGCATGCCGGCGGTCCTTGCGAAGGTCGCGAACTCCGTCGCCAAGGGCGCGGGCATCCCGGATGCGGCGGTGGCCGACAATCTCCATGCCGTCTGCGGGGAGACCGGCACGGCCCATCCCCTCGTCATGCTGGTGGCGGCGCTGGAGGAGGCCAAGCCCGGCGACCGCATCATGGTGGTCGGCTTCGGCCAGGGCGCCGACGTGCTGCTCTTTGAGGTCACGGACCAGATCAGCGCTCTCGCCCCTCGCCTCGGCGTGAAGGGCCACCTCGCCCGCCGCCGCGAGGAGACGAACTACGCCAAGTTCCTCGCCTTCAACGACACGGTGGAGCTGGAGCGCGGCATGCGCGCCGAGGCTGACAAGCAGACGGCGCTCTCCGCCCTCTGGCGCAACCGCCACACGGTAACATCCTTCGTCGGCGGCAAGTGCTCCAAGTGCGGAACGCTGCAGTTCCCCAAGACGCGGGTCTGCGTGAACCCCAACTGCACCGCCATCGACACGCAGGAGCCGGAGCCCTTCTCGGGCAAGATCGGCAAGATCAACTCCTACACCGCCGACCGCCTGACCTATTCGCCGGATCCGCCCGCCTGCTACGGCATGATCCAGTTCGACGAGGGCGGCCGCTGGATGATGGATTTCACCGATGTGGACGAGAAGGACCTCGCCGTCGGCCATCCCATGCGCATGATGTTCCGGGTGAAGGACATCGACAGCCAGCGCGGTTTCCGCCGCTATTTCTGGAAGGCGGCACCCGCCGCCACAACCGATCTCTCTGGGAGGGCCTGACCATGCCCAAAGGCATTCGCGACAAGGTCGCCATTCTCGGCATGGGCTGCTCGAAATTCGGCGAGCGCTGGGACATGAACGCCGAAGACCTGATGGTCGAGGCCTACACGGAAGCGCTCGGCGATGCCGGCATCGAGACCAAGCAGATCGATGCGGCCTGGCTCGGCACGGCCATCGAGGAGCAGCATGTCGGCAAGTCCGCCGTGCCGCTCGCGGTAGCGCTGCGCCTGCCCTACATCCCGGTGACGCGTGTCGAAAACTTCTGCGCCACCGGCACGGAAGCCTTCCGCGGCGCGGTCTATGCGGTGGCCTCCGGTGCCGCCGACATCGCGCTTGCCCTCGGCGTCGAGAAGCTCAAGGACACCGGTTATGGCGGCCTGCCGCAGCGTGGCCGCGGGACGCTTCCGAACATGACCTGGCCGAACGCCTCGGCGCCCGGCTATTTCGCCCAGCTCGCCGCCGCCTACCGCGCCAAGTACGGCTCGGCGCCGCAGGACCTGAAGCGCGCCATGGCGCATGTCTCGGTGAAGAGCCACGACAATGGCGGCAGGAACCCCAAGGCGCATCTCAGGAACAAGATCACCATCGACACGGTGCTGAACTCGCCGATGATCGCCGAGCCGCTCGGGCTCTACGATTGCTGCGGCGTGTCGGACGGGGCGGCCTGCGCCATCGTCACGACGCCGGAGATCGCCCGCAGCCTCGGCAAGCGGGACCTCGTCTCGGTGAAGGCGCTGCAGGTGGCGGTGTCGAACGGCACCGAGGCGCAGCACAATTCCTGGGACGGCAGCTATTTCGCGACGACCCGCATCGCCGCGACCCGCGCCTACCAGGAAGCGGGCGTGGAAAAGCCGCGCGACGAGATCAACCTCATCGAGGTGCACGACTGCTTCTCGGTGACCGAGCTCGTCACCATGGAGGACCTGCACATCTCCGCCGAGGGCCGGGCCATCCACGACATCCTCGACGGCTTCTACGACGCGGACGGCACGATCCCCTGCCAGATCGACGGCGGCCTCAAGTGCTTCGGCCACCCGATCGGCGCCTCGGGCCTCCGGATGATCTACGAGATGTACCTGCAGATGCAGGGCCGCGCCGGCGAGCGCCAGCGCAAGGACCTGCCGCGGCTGGGGCTCACCCATAATCTCGGCGGCTTCCCGCACCAGAACGTCTGCTCGATCTCGATCGTCGGGCAGTACGAGGGGTAGAGGTTCAAAAACGGCCCCACCCTTACCCTCCCCTCTCGCGAGGGGAGGGAGACTATGACCTCGCGCGCATTATGAATCGGCTGGGCCTGGCCCCGCCGTCGCCGGCCCAACACGACGCTGTGGTCCCCCTCTCTTGGAGCGGAGCGAACAAGGGGAGGGTAAGGGTGGGGCCATGGCCTCCACCGCCTTCTCCGTCATGCCCGGGCTTGGCCCGGGCATCCACGAATTGGTTCCAGGGCGATGCGTCTTCCAGAATTCTGGCCGGCGCCCCTTCGACCTGCGTCGTGGTCAAGTCGTGGATGCCCGGCACAAGGCCGGGCATGACGCCGTGAGGGGCGGCGTTGGACTGAAGAGAGGGCTCCGCCGTTCACCTCTGCCCAGCGGGGAGAGGTCGATCCGCCGCGAGGACTTCGCCAGTCCGTCACCCCCGGCGAGGCCGAAGGCCGAGGGAAGGGGGTCCAGGAATCACGGGCGGAGCCGAGGCCCCTGGATTCCCTTCCCCTCGCTTCGCTCGGCCGGGAATGACGGACAGAGCGAGACCCCTCACACCCCGATGCCGAGGGCGGGCAACTTCAGCCCCTTCTCGCGGGCGCAATCGATGGCGATGTCGTAGCCGGCATCGGCATGGCGCATGACGCCGGTGCCGGGATCGTTCCACAGCACCCGTCCGAGCCGCGCCGCGGCCTCCGGCGTTCCGTCGGCGACGATGACGACGCCTGAGTGCTGCGAATAGCCCATGCCGACGCCGCCGCCATGGTGGAGCGACACCCAGGTGGCGCCCGAGGCCGTGTTGAGCAGCGCATTGAGCAGCGGCCAGTCGGAGACGGCGTCCGAACCGTCCTTCATCGCCTCGGTCTCGCGGTTGGGCGAGGCGACGGAGCCGGAATCGAGATGGTCGCGGCCGATGACGATGGGGCCGATCTCGCCCTTCGCCACCATCTCGTTGAAGGCGAGGCCGAGGCGGTGGCGGTCGCCGAGGCCGACCCAGCAGATGCGGGCGGGAAGGCCCTGGAACTGGATGCGCTCCTTGGCCATGTCGAGCCAGGTGCGGAGGTGCGGATCGTTGGGGATCAGCTCCTTCACCTTGGCGTCGGTCCTGGCGATGTCCTCCGGGTTGCCGGTGAGCGAGGCCCAGCGGAACGGACCGATGCCGCGGCAGAAGAGCGGGCGGATATAGGCCGGGACGAAGCCGGGGAAGTCGAAGGCGTCCGCCACGCCCATGTCCTTCGCCATCTGGCGGATGTTGTTGCCGTAATCGAGCGTCGGCACGCCCATGCGGTGGAAGTCGAGCATGGCGCGCACATGGGTCGCCATGGACTCCTTCGCCGCCGCCTCGACCGCCTTCGGATTGCGCTCGCGCGCCTCTTCCCACTGGGCGAGGCTCCAGCCCGCCGGCAGGTAGCCGTTGAGCGGGTCATGGGCCGAGGTCTGGTCGGTGACGACGTCCGGGCGGATGCCGCGGCGGACCATTTCGGGGAAGATCTCGGCGGCATTGCCGAGGAGGCCGACCGAGATCGGCTTGCCGGCCTTGTGCGAGCGGTCGACGATCTCCAGCGCCTCGTCGATGCTGCGCGCCTCGGCGTCGAGATAGCGGGTCTTCAGGCGCATCTCGATGCGGCTCGGCTGGCATTCCACCGCGATCATCGACGCGCCGGCCATGGTGGCGGCGAGCGGCTGGGCGCCGCCCATGCCGCCGAGGCCGCCGGTGAGGATCCACTTGCCCTTGAGCGAGCCGCCGAAATGCTGGCGCGCCACCTCGGCGAAGGTCTCGTAGGTGCCCTGAACGATGCCCTGGCTGCCGATATAGATCCACGAGCCGGCGGTCATCTGGCCGTACATCATCAGCCCGAGCTTATCGAGGTGATGGAAATGGTCCCAGGTCGCCCAGCCCGGGACGAGGTTGGAATTGGCCAGCAGCACCCGCGGCGCATCGGCATGGGTGCGGAAGATGCCGACCGGCTTGCCGGACTGGATGAGCAAGGTCTCGTCCGGCTCGAGCGAACGCAGGGATGCGACGATGCGGTCGAAGCTCTCCCAGTCGCGCGCAGCCCGGCCGATGCCGCCATAGACGACGAGCTCGTTGGGGCGCTCCGCCACCTCCGGGTCGAGATTGTTCATCAGCATGCGCAAGGCCGCCTCGGCGCCCCAGGTTTTGGCGGTCATGGCCATGCCGTGGGGGGCGCGGATGAGGCGGGAATTGTCGAGGCGGGTCGCCATGGTCAGGGCTCCAGGGTGGCGGCGGCGTCGAGAATGGCCGCGACGATGCGGGTGAGGACGGCTTCGGTGCGGGCGGCGACCGCCTCGTCATAGGTCCAGGGCGGGCTTTCCAGCATGTAGGCCGATTGCGCCAGCTCCATCTGGACGGCGTGGACTCGGCGCTCCGGCGCACCGTAATGGCGGGTGATCCAGCCGCCCTTGAAGCGGCCATCGGCGACGAAGGTCATGCCGGAGGCTTCGGCCTCGCGGATCGCGGCCTCCCGGATGGCAGTGGCGCAGGACGCGCCGTCGTTGGTGCCGATGTTGAACACGGGGAGCGTGCCGGGGAAGAGGTTGGGCACCTCCGACCGGATCGAATGGCAGTCGTAGAGCACGCAATAGCCGTGGCGGATGCGCGTGGTCTCGATGGCCGCGGCCATGGCGGCATGGAAGGGCGCGAAATAGAGCTGCTTGCGCCGGCCGATCTCGGCCGGACCGGGCTCGCGGCCCTCGCGGTAGATCGGCTCGGCGTCGAAGGTGGTGGTGGGGCAGAGCGTCGTGGTGTTCTGGCCCGGATAGAGCGAGACGCCGGAGGGGTCGCGGTTCACGTCGATGACGAAGCGCGACAGGTTCTGCCGGACGACGGTCGCGCCGGTACGGCGGGCGATGCCCTCGTAGAGCCGGTCGATCCACCAGTCGGTGTCGGGGACGGAGCGGCCGAGATCGTTCAGCTCCACCGACACCTCAGGCGGGATCATGGTGCCGGCATGGGGCTGGCCGAGGACGAGCGGGCCATCGCCCGGGATGACGGTGACGGGGGTCATGGCGACTTCACACGCTGTTTGGTGCGCGATTGCGAGCCGGGCAAGGCGCTGCGGCGCACCTCTCCCCGGCGGGGAGAGGTCGATCCGCGCGCCAGCGAGGAGCGGGTGAGGGGGAGCCTTCGCGGGGACGCGGCTCGCCCCCTCTCCCGGCCTTCGGCCGACCTCTCCCCGCCGGGGAGAGGTGAAGAGGAAGCTCGGGCGATCAAGGCGCGCGCCATCCTCACGCCTCCCCGAACAACCGCTCGACCACGTGCCCGAAGGGCGTCGTCAGGCCACCGCCGGCGACGAGCGCAGAGGCCGCAGCCATCTCGGCGGCGAGCGGCCGGTCGCGGTCGAGCATCGGGGCGATGGCGCGGATGGCCGCATGGGCCTTTTCCAGCAAAGGGCTGGTGCGCAGCGGCGCGCGCATGTCGATGCCCTGCGCCGCCATCAGCGCCTCGATGCCTATGATGCGGCAGAGGTTCTCGGCCATGGGCCCGAGGCGGCGGGCGCCGTGGGTGGCCATGGAGACGTGATCCTCCTGGTTGGCGGAGGTCGGTATCGTGTCGGTCACCGCTGGCGCCGCCTTCTGGCGGTTCTCGGAGGCAAGCGCGGCGCTCGCCACCTCGGCGATCATGAAGCCGGAATTGAGCCCCGGCTCGCGGACGAGAAAGGCCGGGAGCCCCGAGAGCACCGGATCGACCAGCATGGCGCAGCGGCGCTGGGCGAGATTGCCGACCTCGCAGGCCGCGAGCGCCAGCATGTCGGCGGCGAAGGCCACCGGCTCGGCGTGGAAATTGCCGCCCGACAGCACGTCGCCATTGTCGGCCATGACGAGGGGATTGTCGGTGACGCCATTGGCCTCGGCGAGGAGCATGGCCTGCGCCGAGCGGATGACGTCGAGCGCCGCCCCCATCACCTGCGGCTGGCAGCGGATGGAATAAGGATCCTGCACGCGCGGATCGTCGGCGAGATGCGAGCGGCGGATCTCGCTGCCCTCCATCAGCGCGCGCAGCACGGCGGCGACGACGATCTGGCCGGGCTGGCCGCGCAGCGTGTGGATGCGCGCGTCAAAGGGCGTGTCCGAGCCGGCAATGGCGTCGGTGGAGAGCGCACCGGTGACAAGGGCCGCGGCGAAGGCGTTCTCGATGAGAAAGAGGCCGTGGAGGGCCAGCGCGGTCGAGACCTGCGTGCCGTTGAGCAGGGCGAGGCCCTCCTTCGGGCCGAGGACGACAGGCTTCAGTCCCGCCTTGGCGAGGGCCGCGCCGCCATCCATCCGTACGCCGTTGAGGGTCGCCTCGCCTTCGCCGATCAGCACGGCCGCCATATGGGCGAGCGGCGCAAGATCGCCGGAGGCGCCAACGGACCCTTGCGCCGGGATCACCGGCAGGACTCCGGCCTTCAGCATGGCGACGAGGAGATCGACGGTCGCCGGTTGCACGCCCGAGGCGCCATGGGCGAGGCTCGCCGCCTTCAGCGCCAGGACAAGACGGACAATGGGCTCCTCCAGCGGCTCGCCGATGCCGGCCTGGTGCGAGCGGACGATGTTGACCTGCAGCTCCGCCAGCTTGTCGGCGGGGATGCGGACGCTGGCGAGCTTGCCGAAGCCGGTATTGACGCCATAGGCCGCGTCATTGCCCCGCGCCTTGGCCATGAGGAGCTCATGGCCCCGCTGGATGGCCGGCGCGGTGGCCGGATCAAGGGCGGGGGTGGCGCCGGCGGCAACGCGCCGCCAGAGGCCGAGGGCATTGCCCCCGGCGCGGATCAGATCGGTCATCAGGCGCCTCGATGGCGGGCGTGAAGCGGGTTGAAGCCGATCCGATAGACGAGTTCGGCGAGCCGTTCCACCGACCAGAGGCACAAGTCGGCGCGCCGGCCCGGCTCCAGCACGCCGATATCGTCGCGACCGAGGGCCTTCGCAGCATGACGCGTGAAGCCGAGCAGGCATTCCGCCACGGTCAGGCGGAAGAGCGTCGCGCCCATGTTCATGGCGAGGAGCGGCGAGGTGAGCGGCGAGGAGCCGGGGTTCGAATCGGTCGCGAGCGCGATCGCCGTGCCGTGGCGGCGGAAGGCCTCGACCGGGGGGACCTTGGTCTCGCGGATGAAATAGAAGGCGCCCGGCAGCAGGACAGCGACGGTGCCGGCCTTGGCCATGGCCGCGGCGCCCTCCTCGTCGGTATATTCGAGATGGTCGGCCGAGAGCGCGCCATGGTCGGCGGCGAGCTTGGCGCCGTGGAGGTTCGACAGCTGGTCGGCATGGAGCTTCACCGGCAGGCCATGCCGGGCCGCGGCGGCGAAGACCCGCGCCGTCTCCTCGGGCGAAAAGGCGATGCCCTCGCAGAAGGCGTCCACCGCATCGGCGAGACCGTGGCGGGCGATGGAGGGGATCATCTTGTGGCAGACGAGCTCGAGATAGGCCGCCTTGTCGCCATGGGCCTCGGGCGGTAGGGCATGGGCGCCGAGGAAGGTCGTGACCACGCCGACATCCCGCGCCTCGGCAAGCGATCGGGCGACCTGCAGCTGCTTTTCCTCAGTGTCGAGGTCGAGGCCATAGCCCGACTTGATCTCGACCGTCGTGACCCCTTCCGCAATCAGCTGGTCGAGGCGGGGCAGGGTCGCCTCGGCGAGGTCGCGGGGCTTGGCGGCGCGGGTCGCCTTCACCGTCGAGACGATGCCACCGCCCGCCCGGGCGATCTCCTCGTAGCTCGCACCCTTCAGCCGCAGCTCGAATTCGTGGGCGCGGTTGCCGGCATAGACGAGGTGGGTATGGCAATCGATGAGGCCGGGGGTCAGCCAGCGGCCGTCGCAGCGGATGGTCTCCACGGGATCGAGCCTTGGGGCGTCCGCGCGCTGGCCGACAAAGACGATGCGGCCGCCGGAGGTCGCGACGATGCCGTCCTCGATCAGGCCGAGGCCATGGTCCGCGCCGGTTCCGGCCATGGTGGCAAGCCGCGCGTCGCGGAAGAGCCGGTCAACGCGCATGGGATGCTCTCGGCACGTCGTATTCCTCGCCCAACAGTGCTAGGCGAAAAACCGTAGCATGGAGACGGCGATGGACAAGCTCCATCTGGACCGGGCGCTGACGCCCGAGGGCTGGCGCGACAACGTGACCGTGACGGTCGGCGCGGACGGGCGAATCACAGCGATCAGCGAGGGCGCGGAAGCCGGCGCAAGGCGCATTCCCGGCATCGCGCTGCCGGGCCTGCCGAACCTGCACTCCCACGCTTTCCAGCGCGGCATGGCCGGCATGACCGAGGTCGCCGGGACGGGCGAGGACTCGTTCTGGACCTGGCGCGACTGGATGTACCGCTTCGCCCTGGCGCTCGAGCCGGAGGATGTCGAGGCCATCGCCGCGCTCGCCTATGTCGAGATGCTGGAGGCTGGCTTTACCACGGTCGGCGAGTTCCACTACCTCCATCACGGCCGCGACGGGCGGCCCTATGCCGACCCGGCCGAGCTTGCCCGCCGCTGCATCGCCGCAGCGGAGGCGACGGGCCTCGGCATCACCATCCTGCCGGTCTTCTACGCCCATTCCGGCTTCGGCGGCCTGCCGCCGGGCGAGGGCCAGCGGCGTTTCATCAGCGATCTCGACCTGTTCAGCCGCGTCTGCGAGGGCGCCCGGGCGGCGGCGGGGGCCTATGCCCGCGGCGGCTTCGGCATCGCGCCGCATTCGCTGCGGGCCGTCACCGAGGCGGAGCTGACCGCGCTGCTCGCGGCTTTCCCGCAAGGTCCTGTCCACATCCATGTCTCCGAACAGGTCAAGGAGGTCGAGGATTGCCTCGCCGCCCATGGCCGCCGTCCCATTGCCCTGCTCGGCGACTGGGCGGAGTTGTCGGAGCGCTGGTGCCTCATCCACGCCACCCACGCCGATGCCGCCGAGGTCCAGCAGATGGCGACGGCGGGCGCGGTGGTCGGCCTGTGCCCGGTGACCGAGGCCAATCTCGGCGACGGGCTCTTCGCCGGCGTGGACTTCAAGACCCGGAGCGGTCGATTCGGCATCGGAACGGATTCGAACGTGGCGATCTCGGCGACGGGCGAGCTGTCGATGCTCGACTATGCCCAGCGCTTCGCCACGCGCCGCCGCACCGCCATGGCGGATCGCGGCCGCTCCACGGGACGGACGCTGGTCGAGGCCTGCCTTGCCGGCGGCGCGCAGGCGCTGGGGCTCGGCGCGGCGGGGATCGCGGTCGGGGCGCCGGCGGATCTCGTGGTGCTGGATGCCGGGCACATGGCTTTCGCGGGACGGAGCGGGGATGCCGTGCTGGATTCCTGGATCTTCGGGCCCTCGACGGGCGCGATCCGCGAGGTCTGGGTGTCGGGCCGGCGCGTCGTCGAGGGCGGCCGGCACGTGGCGCGCAGCCCGGTGGAGACACGGGCGCGGAAAGTGCTCGAGCGGGTCATCGGAGGGTAAGGGCCAGCCTTGCGGCTCGCTCATCGGCTGCCGCCCTCACGCCACCCGTTCCGCGTCATGGCCGGGCTTGTCCCGGCCATCCACGACTTGAACACCGTCCTTGGGAAGACAATTCGTGGATGCCCGGCACAAGGCCGGGCATGACGGCAGCGGTTCCTGCGCCATATGCGGCTCGCGCTGTCTCGAGGACTCAGCGCCTCAGGGCAGCAGATCCTTCAGCCGCAGCAGCGCGATGCGCTCGATCTGGGTCAGCGCCTCGGCGAACTCGGCCGCGGCATCGTTCTTCAGCCGCGCCTCGAAGGCCGCACGAATCTCGTCCTTGGTCTTCCCCTTCACCGCCAGGATGAAGGGAAAGCCGAAGCGCGCCTTGTAAGCCTCGTTCAGCCGGGTGAAGTCGGCGCGCTCGGCATCGGTGAGGCGATCAAGGCCGGCGGAGGCCTGCTCGCCGGTCGATTCGGCGGTGAGACGACCGGCCGCGGCAAGCTTGCCCGCAAGATCCGGATGGGCCTGGATCAGCGCCATCTTGGCCTCGTCGCCGGCGGCGCGCATGATCTGGACCATCGCGGCGTGGAGGCCCTCGGCGGTGTCCTGCCCGGCCCCGAGGCCGCGATCGAAGGCGCCTTCCGCGATCCAGGGCGAATGCTCCCAGACGGCGGCGAAGCGCGCAAGGAAGGCGACGCGGTCGAGACGGGACGGCAGGGACATGACGGCTCCGGCAGTGGATTGCCGGACCCTAGCGAGGGCTAAGCGCGCCGTCACTCGACCTTTTCGTTGGGATAGACGCCCCAGAGCCGCGTCTGCTCGATCCAGCCGTCAAAGCCCGGGCCGATGATCCGGCACCAGGCGCCGTTGCAGCTCTTCACCGAGGCCTGCACGCGCGGCTCGAGCCGGGCGACGATGCGGTCGCCGGCGGGGCGGTTCATCAGTGAGATGAGCTCGCTCGTGTTGCCGCGCGGCATGACCATGCCGGTGCGCCGGCCCGAGAGCATGGAGTGGAAGACCCAGGTCTCGGTGCCCTCGTGGTCGCGGATCCGGCGCCAGTTCTCGAACTCGGCGGTGACCTCAACGGGCAGGCCGGAGCGCTGGTAGATCCAGACCACCTGATGGTCGCGGGTCGGGCCCATGCGGGCATTGACGCGCTCGGACTTGAGGCTGACGAAGCGCGGCACCGGCAGGCGCGTCGCCGAGCCGATGGAGCCGGTGACCTCGGCCATGGCCGTCGCGGGAGTGGCGACGGCAAGGACGAGGGCGGCAATGGCCGCAATCGGTCGGAAGCAACGCATGACGCAACTCACCCGGTACGCACGGAACCCCTGCGACAGGCCTGCGGACCCTTCGAAAGACGGGGCTTTCGGCCGGTCCGACGACTTTGTCTGGCGCAGCCCTTCTGTTAGAGAGGTCGCGCCAGGGCCAATCTCCCCCATCAGGGTTAAGACAGGCTTGATGGCCGCGTGTTCCCCAGCGGGACGTGTCGCTTTTTCAGAGGTTTGGGCATGGCGAACCGCAAGAAGCCGCTCGTCGTCGTGACGAGGAAACTCCCCGACAGCGTCGAGACGCGGATGCGCGAGCTGTTCGAAACGCGGCTCAATGTCGACGACCGGCCGCTGAGCCAGGCCGAACTCGCCGCTGCGGTGAAGGAGGCCGACGTGATCGTGCCGACCGTCACCGACAAGATCGACGCGGCGCTGCTCTCCCAGGCCGGCCCGCAGCTGCGGCTCATCGCCCAGTTCGGCAACGGCGTCGACAATATCGACGTGGCGAGTGCCGTGCAGCGCGGCATCACCGTCACCAACACGCCGGGCGTCCTCACCGAGGACACGGCCGACATGACCATGGCGCTGATCCTCGCCGTGCCGCGCCGCCTCGCCGAGGGCTTCGAGGTGCTGGAGCATGGCGAATGGGGCGGCTGGTCGCCGACCTGGATGCTCGGCAAGCGCATCCACGGCAAGCGCCTCGGCATCGTCGGCATGGGCCGGATCGGCCAGGCGCTGGCGCGCCGCGCTGCCGCCTTCGGCATGCAGATCCACTATCACAACCGTCGTCGCCTGCCGGAGAAGCTCGAGCAGGGGCTGGACGCGACCTATTGGGAGAGCCTCGACCAGATGCTCGCCCGCATGGACATCGTCTCGGTGAACTGCCCGCACACGCCGGCGACCTATCACCTGCTCTCGGCGCGGCGGCTGAAGCTCCTCAAGAAGGACGCCTATATCGTCAACACCGCCCGCGGCGAGATCATCGACGAGGTGGCGCTGACGCGGATGATCGAGGCGGGCGAGCTGGCGGGCGCCGGCCTCGACGTGTTCGAGCACGAGCCGGCGGTGAACCCGCGCCTCTTGAAGCTCGCCAAGGCCGGCAAGGTCGTGCTGCTGCCCCATATGGGCTCGGCCACCGTCGAGGGCCGCGTCGACATGGGCGACAAGGTCATCGTCAACATCAAGACCTTCATGGACGGCCACAAGCCGCCGGATCGCGTGCTGCCGAGCATGCTCTGAGCCGGAGCGCGCCGGCCGGCATCCCAGCTTCAACCGTCATGCCCGGGCTTGTCCCGGGCATCCACGACTTCATCTCCATGAGCCGTGTCAAAGGCGTGGTTGCGCGCCACAAGGGCGGGCATGACGCGGTGGGGTCGTGCTCCAAACCTCAGCGCGCCGACGTACCGTTCAGCGGGTTGTCCGGGTCCCAGCGGTAGCGGACCGTCTCGAAGCGCATGGCGCGCGTGTCGATCATCAACAGACGGCCGACGAGCCCCTCGCCGAAGCCGGTGATCTCGCGGATCACTTCCAGCGCCATCATCGAGCCGACAATGCCGGTGAGCGCGCCGAGGATGCCGGCCTCCTGGCAGGAGGGCACGGTGCCCGGCGGCGGCGCGTCCGGGAACAGGCAGCGATAGGTCGGGTTCGGGCGACCATCGGGCCCGGACTCGTGCGGACGCAGCGTCGTCAGCGTGGCGTCGAAGGTGCCGACCGCGGCGGTCACCAGCGGCTTGCCGGCATGAAAGCAGGCGTCGGAGACGGCATAGCGGGTGGCGAAATTGTCGGAGCCGTCGGCGACGATGTCATAAGGCCCGAGGAGGTCCGGCGCATTGTCCGGCGTCAGCCGCGCGACATGGGAGACGACCTCGACATGCGGGTTGAGCCGGCGGATCGCATTGGCCGCGCTCTCGGTCTTGAGGATTCCGACATCCTCGCTGCGATGGATGACCTGGCGCTGCAGGTTCGACAGCGCCACCGCGTCGTCGTCGACGATGCCGATCGTGCCGACGCCCGCCGCCGCAAGATAGAGCAGCAGGGGCGCGCCCAGTCCACCGGCGCCGATGACGAGCACTTTCGCCGCCTTCAGCCGCTGCTGGCCAGGGCCGCCTACCTCGCGCAGGACGATGTGGCGGGCGTAGCGCTCGAGCTCTTCGGCCGTGAACATCAGTCGATCGACAGGCCGAGGGCCTGCCGCACGCGGACGCGGATGGCATGGCCGTCGCGGGTCGGCAGCACGCGCTCGCGCTCGGCCTGGTCGATCTTCACCACCGCGACACAGGGGCCGTTGCCAAGCGAGGTAGCGCGGCCCGCCAGCGCCTCGACATCGCCGATCTCGGCGATGGCGCGGGCATCCTGGATGCCGGTGGCGGCCGCGACGGCGGCGATGTCGGTGACCACGCTGTGGCTCGCCTGGCCGCCAGTCTCGCCATAGAGGCTGTTGTCGAGGACGACGACGGTGAGGTTCTTCGGCGCCTGGACGGCGATGGTGGCGAAGGAGCCGAGGCCCATCAGCATCTCGCCGTCGCCGGTGACGGCGATGACCGGCGTATCGGGCCGGGCGAGCGCGATGCCGAGCGCCATCACGGCGCAGCCGCCCATGGCGCCCCAGAGATAGACGTTGCGGTCATGGTCGCCGCAAGCCGCGACGTCATAGGTCGGGGAGCCGAGGCCGGTGACGACGATGGCGTCGCCGCGGTCCTGCAGAAGGCGGGCAACGACAGCGCGGCGGTCGAGGCGGGCGGGGGTCGCGCTCATTTCACGAAGACCTTGGCACCGATGAGCTGCTGGCCGAGCAGCACGGCGACGGCATTGCCGCCCTCATAGGCCATCCGCGCGGCGGCAGCCGCCGTCGGGCCGACCGCGTCGGGCGTATCGGCGCGCATGACATGCACGCCCATCAGGCGGAAGGCGTCGGGCGTGCCGGTGCCCATCGGCACCTGCCACGGATTGAACTCGCCATACTCGCCCCGCATCGTCACGAAGGTGAGGAAGGGGCCGCCCATGTTGCGCACCAGCGACAGCATGTTCACGCAGTTGCCGACGCCGGAGGACTGCATGAGCAGGCAGGCGCGGTCGCCGCCGAGCCAGGCGCCGGAGACCAGCGCCACGCCCTCCTCTTCCGTGGTGAGCGGAATGGCGACCATGCCGGCATCGTCATGGACGGCACGGATCAGCTGGGCATGGCCGCCGTCCGGCACATAGGTGACCTGCCGGACATGCGCGGCCTTCAGGGCGGCAAAGATGTCCATCGGCCAGCCGGCGGGCGAGGCATGCGCGGCCTGGGGGTGCATGGCATTCATGGGCTGGATAGGCTCCCCGTCCTTCGCGAGGGCCGGACCATGACGCCAGCCCCCGCCCGACACAAGAGGACCACGGGGAGGACAGGCATGACCATCGGTTTCGTCGGACTGGGCAAGATGGGGCGGGGCATGGCCTCGAACCTGCAGACCAAGGGCTTCTCGCTCATGGTCCATGACGTCGTCGAGGCGCCGATGACGGCGCTCGAGGCGCTGGGGGCAAAGCGCGGCACGCCGGCCGAGATCGCCGCTGCCTGCGACATCGTGGTCACCATGCTGCCGACCGGCAAGGAGGTGGCGGAGGTCGTGCTCGCCCCCGGCGGCATCCTCGACCATGCCAGGCCCGGTACGATGATCCTCGACATGTCGACCATCGATCCGGAGACCACCGACCGCCTCCACGAGGAGACGCGGCGGCGCGGCATGACGGCCGTCGACGCACCGGTCGGCCGCCTCGCCTGGCATGCCGATCGCGGCCAGAGCCTGTTCATGGTCGGCGCCGATGACGCCGACTACCAGCGCGCCCTGCCGCTGCTGCAGGCCATGGGCACGACGATCCACCATTCCGGCGGGCCGGGCGCAGGCACGCGGATGAAGCTGGTCAACAATTACCTCGCCATCATCCTCTGCCAGCTCAATGCCGAGGCCCTGTCGCTGTCGCAGCGCTTCGGGCTGGATCTCGGCAAGACGCTGGACGTGCTCTACGGCACGACGGCGACCAACGGCCAGCTCAAGGTCAACTGGCCGAACAAGGTGCTGGCCGGGGACACGGAGCCGGGCTTCTCCATCGACCTCGCCCACAAGGACCTGACGCTGATCGTCCAGGCGGCCAACGCCGCCCGGGTACCGGTCCCAGTGGCGGCGGCGGCCCGCGAGGCCTTCTCGCAGGCCCGCGCCCGCGGCTACGGGCAGAACGACTTCTCGGCCATGGTGGACGTCGCCTGCGACATCGCCCAGATCGAGCGTGCGCGCCTGCCGAAGGGCTATACGCCGCCGGCGTGAGAGGGCCACAGGTCCCTCATCGTCTGGTCGTCACACCGCCCGTCATGCCCGGGTTTATCGCGGGCATGCGGTGCAGGCGGCGCCGGGTTCCATAGGCCATTCGGCGCGCAGGGCGAGACCGCGATGTCGTGTGGCTATGATCAGGAGGCGGCCGCAACAGGCGCGTAGGGCTCGATCAGCGGCTCCGCCGGAATTCCCCAGACCTTGGTCAGCTTGCGGACCATGTCCATGGTGAGGGTGCGCTTGCGCGAGAGGATCTCGGAGGCCCTGGCACGCGATCCGAGGAGGGCGGCGAGGTCTGCCTGGTTCCGCCCGGTCCAAGCCATGTGGGCCTTGATCGTCTCGACCGGATCGGCGGCCCGCAAAGGATGGCGCGCCTCCTCGTAGCGTTCGACAAGTGTCGTGAGGATATCGAGCCGGTCGGCCTCCACCGAACCCGGCACAGCATCCCACAGCCGTTCGATCTCGCCGAGCGCGCGGCGGTGGTCCTCGTCGGTCCTGATGGGTCGAAGATCCACGGCAGCCTCCTAATACTGCGACACGGTGAGCGCATCGATCCGGTCATATTCGGCATGCGAGCCGATGAACTTCACGAAGGCGATCTGCAGGTCGAAACGAAAGGCGACGACCAGTCGGAAGTCGCCGCCGCTCACCTCGAAGCGGACCCGGTCGCCGCTCAGCACTTTGGCTTTGGAAAAGGCCGCCTGAACCTCCTGCGGGGTGGCCCAGTTCGCCCTTCTGACCATCCGCTGCCAATGGTCCACTGACGCCGCCGTCGGCGGAGGCCGATCGGCGAACGCCACAAGGGTGCTGCGCGCAATGATCCGCATGGGGAAACCCTAGCATGTTCCCGTGGCGGGAACAACTCTGGCTTCGTCTCACCCCAGCGTCGTCAGGTCCTGGAACCAGTGCTGGGCCTGGGTGTAGCTCGACACCTTGGGGTTCGCGACATGCGGGTTGGTGTCGTGGACGACCCAGACGAGCAGGGCGTCGTCGACGACCTTCTCGTGGACCTTGGCCATCAGGGCGTTCTGCTCGCTCTCGACCGTGGTCGCCAGCGCGTCGTCGATCAGCTTGTCCACGTCGGGGTTCTTGTAGTGGCCCCAGTTCACGCCGACCGGCGCGATCTGGCCCGAATGGAAGAAGCGGATGAAGGCGTAGAGCGGGTCGGAGGTGAGATAGGCGACGTTGTTGGCGGTGATGCCGCGCAGGGACTCGTGCGCCGCGCCCTGGCGCCAGGCCTGGTAGAGCGGCTCCAGCTCGACGACGCGGAAGTCGACCTCGATGAAGGCCTCCTTGAACATCTGCTGGCAGAGCTCGTTGATCGGCAGCGACAGCATCTGCCCCGAGCCCGACGAGGCGATGATGAACTGCGTCTTCAGCGGGTTCGAGCGCGAGTAGCCGGCTTCCGTCATCAGCTTGCGGGCGCCGTCCACGTCATACTTGATCTCGAAGCTCGGCTTGCCGAACCACGGATTGGTGCGGTCCACCTGGCCATAGGCGGGCTTGGCGAGGCCGCCCATCAGCTCCACCACCGAGGCGCGGTCGATGGCGAGGTTCGCCGCGCGGCGGGTGCGGATGTCGGTCCAGGGCGAGCCCGGCAGGGTCGACAGGTGATAGTTCCACACATGCGGCGTGACGTTGTCGATCAGCCGGAAGCCGGCCTGCCGAAGGCGTGGCATTACGTCGGGGGCGGGCGCCTCGATGAAGTCGACGGTGCCCGCCAGCATGGCGTTGGTGCGGGTGATCGGCTCCGGCAGGCAGGACAGGACGATGCGGTCCGCCTTGGCGATGCGGCTCTTGTCCCAGTAGTCGGGATTGCGGACGAGCTCGGCGAATTCGCGCGGCTGAAGGCGGGCGAGGCGGAACGGGCCGGTGCCCGAGGGCTGGAGCGCAAACTTCTGCCAGTCGCGGCCGACCTTCTCGAATTGGGCCGGGCTGGAGACGAGGAACCAGAGCATCTGGTAGGGGAAGAAGGCGTCGACCGTGCGGGTGGTGACCTCCACCGTCATGGCGTCGACCTTGCGGTAGCTGGCGACCGAGGGCAGGCGCGCGCGGACCTGCGAGGACTGGCGCTGGTCGAAATGCGGCGCCTGGTTGTTGAGGACCTTCTCGAAGTTCCAGATCACCGCGTCGGCGTCGAAGGCGGAGCCGTCATGGAACTTGACCCCGTCGCGCAGCTTGAAGACCCACTTCTTCTTGTCGGCGGGATCGGTGGCCCAGCTGGTGGCGAGGCCGGGCACGAGCTTGCCGGGGCGGTCGGCGACATTCATCTCCCAGGCGACCAGCGGGTCGTAGAGGGTGTGGCCGGTGAACTGGTAGCCGCCGGCGCCGCGGTCGGGCTGGCCGGTGGTCTGGGGAATGTCCGCCATGGAGATGCCGTAGCGGATGACCTTTTCCTGGGCTTGCGCGGCGCCCGCGGGCAGCATGGCGAGACCCGAGGCGGCCGCGAGACCCTTCATGAGGTCGCGGCGGTCGATGCGATCAATCGTCATGGGAAAACTCCGGCTCGAGGACCCGGAGAGGCTAGTTGCAGTGCAACATCTGTCGAGACGAAGATATGCGCTGCCTTTGAACAGGCTTTGGGCAGTGTCGTGGTATCACCGACCAGACAAATGTCAGCAATGCTGCGTTCCTGTGCAGTGGCGAACTTGTCGCAGGCCCTGCGCCGGGGCACGACTAGGACATGCCGACTCACCCCCGCGTCCTGACCATTCCCGCCTCCCGCCCGCATCTGAAGGTGCTGGCCGAGGCGATCCTCGCCGGCGAGGTCATTCCCGGCTGGCCCGACCGCGCGGACCCGCTGTCGCTCGCCGCCGGGACCATCCTGCTGCCGAACCGACGGGCCTGCCGGGCCATGCGCGACATCTTCGCCGAGCTGGCGACGGAGGGCGCGGTGCTGCTGCCGCGCATCGCCCCGATCGGCGATGTGGACGAGGAGGAATGGGCCTTTGCCGACCCAATGCCGCTGGACGCGCTCGGCCTCGATGCCATCGGCCCGGAAGTGCCGGCCATGGACCGCCGGCTGACGCTGGCCACCCTCGTGCGGCACTGGGCGGCAAGCGTCGACAAGGCGATCCTCAGGCTGCAGCCCGATGACCCACTGATCGTCTCCACCGGCACTGCCGATGCCCTGGCGCTGGCCGCCGACCTCATGCGGCTGATGGACCAGGTCGCCACCGAGCGGGTGCCGTGGGCACAGCTCGACACCATCGTGGATTCCTCCCTCGACCCGTTCTGGCGGATGACGGCGGAGTTCCTGCGCATCGCCCGGGAGGCCTGGCCGGCCCATCTCGCCGAGAAGGGGCTGGAGGAACCCGCCATCCGCCGCGACCGGATGATCGCGGCCGAGGCCGCGCGCCTCGCAACCCTGCCCGGCCCGATCATCGCCGCCGGTTCCACAGGCTCGATCCTCGCAACCCGCGACCTGCTGCGCACCGTCGCCCATCATCCGCGCGGGGCCCTGGTGCTGCCCGGCCTCGACATGGATCTCGACGCGGCCGGCTGGGAGGCGATCGATGCCGAGGGGGGCGCCGCATCCCACGCCCATCCGCAGTTCGGCCTGAAGCGGCTCATCACCCATGTCGGCATCGACCGGGACTCCGTCACGGTGCTAACGCCGCCCGCGCCCCATGGCCGGGAGGCGCTCGTGTCGGAGGCGATGCGGCCGGCGGCGACCACTGACCGCTGGGCGGCAGGCGGCATCGCCATTGCCGATGCGGCGCTCGACGACATCACCGTGATCGAGGCGTCGAACGAGCGCGAGGAGGCCCTCGCCATCGCCATCGTCCTGCGCGAGGTGGCGGAAGACCCCGCGCGTGAGGCCGCCCTCGTCACGCCGGACCGCGAGCTTGCCCGCCGCGTCATGGCCGAGCTCGGGCGCTGGAATGTCGCGGTCGATGATTCCGGCGGCCGGCCGCTGACCGGCACGGCTGGGGCGACGGTGGCGCGGCTTTCGGCAGCGCTGGCCCTGCAGGAGCCGGCGCCGGCCGACCTGCTGGCCTTGCTCGACCATCCGGCCGTCGGGCTTCACAGGGTCGAGGGCGCGGCAGCGGCGCGCGATGCCGCCATCGCCGCCATCGAGCTCAAGGCGCTGCGCGGCCTTCGCCCGCCGGGCGGGCTCGCGGGCTTCCTCGGCATTCTCGACGAGGCCCTGCCGAGCGGCCGGTCGCGGCCCGAGCGGCCGGCGAGCCGGGTCACCGAGGACGCGCTGGCGGGAGGCCGTGCGCTGCTCGGCGCGACCATCGCCGCGCTCGCGCCGCTGGCCGCCATGGAGGGCGAGGCGCCGCTGGCGCGCCTTGCCGCCGCCCATCTCGCCGTGCTGGAAGCTCTCGGTCTCGATGCCTCCGCCACCGGCGCGGAGGCCGTGGCCGATCTCCTCAAGCGGCTTGCCGGGTCCGCGGCGGCAGCGGCCTTCACGCTGCGGGCCGCCGATTATCCCGCCGCCCTCGACGCGCTGATGCAGACGGAAACGGTGCGCCTGCCGGGCAATCCCGGCGCGCGCATCCGCATCCTCGGCCTCGTCGAGGCGCGCCTACTCGCCGTCGACTGCGTCGTCATGGCCGGTCTCGTCGAGGGCTCCTGGCCGGGCGAGGCGAAGCTCGACCCCTGGCTGAACCGCGCCATGCGCGCCAGTTTCGGCATCGATCCGCCGGAGCGGCGCGTCGGGCTCGCGGCCCACGATTTCTGCCAGCTCATCGGCCAGCCGCAGGTGGTGCTGACCCGCGCCACCAAGGCGGGCGGCGTGCCGACCGTGCCGTCGCGCTGGATGCAGCGGCTTGCCGCCGTGCTCGGGCCGGAGCGGTGGCGATCGTTGATCGGCCGCGGCCAGCGCATCGTCGATCTCGCCGGGCGGCTCGACATGTCCGAGGGTGGGCCCCGGCCGGCCCTTCGGCCGAACCCCGCGCCGCCGCTGGCGCTGCGTCCCACCCGGCTGTCGGTCACCGAGATCGAGACGCTGCAGCGCGATCCCTATGCGGTCTATGCCCGCCATGTGCTGAAGCTGAACCCGCTCGAGGCGCTCGACCAGGTGCCGGGCGCCATCGAGCGCGGCATCGTCATTCACGGCGCGCTCGACGCCTTCACCAAGGAGGCCTCGCGCGGGCCCGTCGCCGATCCGGTCGGACGGCTGGTCGAGCTCGGCCGCGCCGCCTTCGAGCCCTATTGGGACGACCCGTCGGTGCGCGCGGTCTGGTGGCCGCGCTATCTGAGGATCGCGGCCTGGTTCGCCGGGGCCGATGCCGACCGCCGCCGGCGTTTCGTCGCCACCCATGCCGAGCGCGAAGGCTTCCTTGAATTTCCGACGCCGGCGGGCCGGGTGTTCCGCCTCACCACCAAGGCCGACCGGATCGACGTGACCGAGACCGGGACGGCGGAGATCGTGGACTACAAGACGGGCTCGCCGCCCACAGACAAGCAGGTCAAGTCCGGCCTTGCACCGCAGCTGGCGCTGGAAGGCGCGGTGCTGAAGGCCGGCGGCTTCGCCGAGATCCCGGCTGGCCTCACCGTCACCGGTCTGGTCTATGCCAAGCTCGGCGGGCGGGACCCGGCCGGCGAGTTTGCGACGGTGAAGCTCGACACCAATGCCGAGACGCTGATCGCCGAGACGCTGGACGGCCTGCGCGATCTGATCGCGGCTTACGAGGACGAGCGCCGCGGCTATCTCTCCTGGGCCATGCCGCAATATGTCGGCGGACGCTCCGGCGACTACGCCCATCTCGCCCGGGTCAAGGAATGGTCGACCGGCGCCGCCGGGGGAGAGGACTCATGAGCCGATCCCTCGTCGCCCCGCCGGAAGCGGTCCTCGCCCAGCGTGCCGCCTCCGATCCCGCCCATTCCGCCTGGGTCTCGGCCAATGCCGGCTCGGGCAAGACCTTCGTGCTGGCGCGCCGGGTCGTGCGGCTGATGCTGGCCGGCACCAAGCCCGGCGCGATCCTCTGCCTCACCTTCACCAAGGCCGCGGCGGCGACCATGGCGAACCGCGTCTTCGAGCTGCTCGGGCGCTGGGCGCTGATGGACGACGCGACGCTGGGCCAGACGCTGCACGAGCTCGACGGCCAGCATCACGGCACGGCCGAGCTCGCGCGGGCGCGGCGGCTCTTCGCCGAGGCGCTGGAGACGCCGGGCGGCCTCAAGGTGCAGACCATCCACGCCTTCTGCGAGCGCGTGCTGCACCAGTTCCCCTTCGAGGCCAATGTCGCCTCGCAGTTCCAGGTGCTGGACGAGACCGCCCATGCCGATCTCGTGCAGCGGGCAAAGCTCGAAGTGCTGCTGGAGGCCGCCGCCGATCCCGATGGCCCCATGGGCCGGGCGCTGGCCTATCTCTCGACCATCGCCGCGGATTCGACGGTGGATTCGCTTCTCGGCGAGGCTCTGGCTGCGCGCGAGGCCATGGAGCGCGACGTTGCCACGCGCGGCGGGCTCGATGCGGCCATGGCCGGTCTCGGCGACATGCTGGGGGTCCTGCCGCACGAGACCGAGGCGGCGCTCGCTGCCGCCATCGTGGACGAGGCCGATCCGCCGCTGAGCGAATGGCCGTCGGTGGCGGAGGCGCTGCTCGCTGCCTCTACCGCCGAGACGGAGGTGAAGTTGGCCGCCAAGTTTCGCACCGCTTCGGCAAACGCGGCAACGCGCGCCGAAACCTATGAAGGCATCTTCCTCACGGCTGAAGGCACCCCCCGCAAGACGCTCCTCACCAAGGCCGCCAGGGCTAAGCTCGCCTCCCTCGCCGAAGCGCTCGACCGCGAGCAGGCGCGCATCGCCGACCTGCGCGCCCGGCGCAAGGCGGCGCGGCTGAAGGAGGGCACCGCCGCCCTGCTCACCCTCGCCCAGGCCATTTCGACGCGGGTGGAGGCCGAGAAGGCGCGGCGCGGCGCGCTCGATTTCGCCGATCTCATCGCCCGCACGCGCGACCTCTTTGCGGGCGGCGCCGCCGGCTGGGTGCTCTACAAGCTCGACCAGGGCATCGACCATGTCCTCGTCGACGAGGCGCAGGACACCAGTCCCGACCAGTGGCAGATCGTCGAGGCGCTGATCGCCGAGTTCACCGCCGGGATGGGCGCCCGCGGCCAGAACCGCACGCTCTTCGTGGTCGGCGACGAGAAGCAGTCGATCTATTCGTTCCAGGGTGCCGAGCCGCGCAAGTTCACCGAACTGCGCGAGGCCTTCCGCCGCCGGTTCGAGGCTGCGAACCAGCCCTTCAATCCGCGGATCAGCCTCAATTTCTCCTTCCGCTCCACCTCGGCCGTGCTGGAGGCGGTGGATACGCTGTTCCGCGATGGCGACGCCCGGCGGGGCCTGTCCTATGACGATAGCGCCGCCATCGTGCATGAGGCGGCACGCCGCGAGGCCCCCGGCCTCGTCGAGCTATGGCCGGCCATCACCCCGGAGCCGCGCGAAGAGGCCTCGCCCTGGACCGCACCGGTCGATGCGCCAGGCCTCGGCGATCCCGCCACGCAGCTCGCCGCGCGCATCGCCCGCCACGTCCGCATCTGGATCCGCGACGGCCATCGCCTGCCGGACCGCGACCGGCCGATCCGCGCCGGCGACGTGCTGATCCTCGTGCGGCGCCGCGGACCGCTGTTCGAGAGCATCATCCGCGCGCTGAAGAACGAGGGCGTGCCGGTGGCCGGCGCCGACCGCCTCGTGCTCGGCGAGCATATCGCCGTGATGGACCTCCTGGCGCTGGGCGACTGCCTCCTCACCCCCGACGACGACCTGTCGCTCGCCGCCGTGCTGAAAAGCCCGCTCATCGGCCTCTCGGAGGAGGAGCTGCTCGAACTCGCCTCGGGGCGCGACGGCTCGCTCTGGGACGCGCTGGTGGCCGACGAACACCCCGCCATGGCGACGCTCGCGCGGTGGCGCGAGGAGGCCCGCACCCTCTCGCCCGCCGATTTCTATGGCCGCGTGCTCGGCCGGGACCGAAAGCGACGGGCCATGCTCGCCCGCCTCGGCTCGGAAGCGGCGGATGCGCTCGACGAGTTCATGGCCATGGCGCTCTCTTTCGAAGCGTCGGAGATCCCGACCCTGAGGGGCTTCCTCGGCCGGATGCGCGCGAGCGAGCTCAATGTGAAGCGCGACCTCGAGCTCGGCCGCGACGAGGTGCGCGTCATGACCGTGCACGGCGCCAAGGGCCTCGAGGCCGACATCGTCTTCCTCGCCGACACGACCGGAAAGCCGGGCACCAGCCACGAACCGAAGATCTTCGAGATCCTGCCGCCGAACAGCCCGGTCGGTACGCCGCCGCGGCTCGTCTGGTCGCCGGGCTCGAAGGCCGACGTGCCGCTGGTGGAGACCGCCCGGCTCGCGCATCGGGCGGCGCAGGAAGAGGAGTACCGGCGGCTGCTCTATGTGGCGATGACTCGCGCCGCTGACCGCCTCATCATCTGTGGCGCCCGCTCGCGCAAGACAGAGACCGGCGTCTGGTACGACATGATCGATGCGGCGCTTGGCGCGCATTGCGTCGAGGAGGAGGCCGATGACGGCGAGGGCCCGGTGAAGCGCTGGCGGCGCGGCACGGCCGTGCCGGCCATCCGCGAGGCCGTCGCTGCCACGGCGACCGAGGCCCTGCCCTTGCCGACGATCCTGACGCGGGACGCACCGCCCGTGCCCCTGCCCTTGCGCACCATCACGCCCTCGGGCCTCGGCAAGGAGACAGCCGTCCGCCGGATGGCGCCGGAGGCAGCGGCCAATCGCGAGGCCGCGATCCGCCGCGGCACGCTCATCCACCGGCTGCTGCAATCGCTGCCCGATGTGGCACCGCAGGGCCGCGCCGCGGCGGCGGAGCGCTTCCTGCGCGCCCAGGCAGACCTGCCTACGGACCAGCAGGAGCGCTATGCCGCCGAGGCGCTGCGGCTGATGGAGGATCCCCGCCTTGCGCCCCTTTTCGGGCCGGGCAGCCGCGCGGAGGTTCCGGTAGCCGGCCGGATCGGCGGGCGGCCGGTCTCCGGGCAGATCGACCGGCTGGTGGTGACGGCGGAGCGGATCATTATCGCCGATTTCAAGACCAATGATCCCGCACCGCGCCATGCCGAGGGCGTGCCGCCCGCCTATGTGGCGCAGCTGGCGCTCTATCGGGCGCTGCTGGCGCGCATCCATCCGGGCGTGCCGGTGGAGGCCTGGCTCATCTGGACGACGGTGCCGGATGTGATGGCGATCGAGACGGCGCGGCTCGACGCGGCCTTCGCCGAGCTGGGTCTCGGGTGAGGCGCCTCAGCGGGCGATGGCGGGCAGGTCCTCGTCCTTGCCGGTGAGGGCGGCGGAATGCATCTGCCGGACGCGCTGCTCGAGGAACTGGGCAATGACCTTGCGGTCCGTCGCGGGATCGAAGGGGATCGGGTTGCCGAAGATGAGGTCGACGTCGACGGCGCCGTCCTTCAGCAGGTCCCAGGCGTGGGGCACCATGTCGATGTCGCCGACCCAGGCCATGCGCGGCCGGTGCTGGCGCCCCGAGGGCAGGCCGTTCAGCCGGCGATAGGCCAGCGCGATGGGCTGGATCCAGACCGTCTCGCCGGTCGCCTTGGCGAGGCTCTCGGCCGCGCCGATCAGCGCCGGGCGAAAGCGGATGATGCGGTTGCCGTCGGACGAGGTGCCCTCGGCGAAGAGCACGACGGGCTCGCCCTCGCGCATCCGCGCGATCATCTCCTCGGCGGTCTGCGAGGTGGTCTGGCGGCGGTCGCGATCAACGAAAATGGAGCGCTGCAGGCGGGCGAGATAGCCGAAGACCGGCCATGTCGCGATTTCGGACTTGGCGACGAAGGAGACCGGCGCGAAGGCGCCGAGCACCATGATGTCCAGCCAGGAGACGTGGTTCGGCACGAAGAGCGCCGGCCGGTGCGTCGTCGCCTCCCCGCGCACGGTGACGCGGGCGCCGACCGCGCGCAGCACCACGCGGTGAAAGACCATCGGGATGATGCGGCGGGCGCCGAGGCCGAAGCCGTGGGCGATCATCTGCGCCGGCAAAAGGATGAGCGCGGCGAGGATGAGGATCGCCAGCCAGAACGAGGCACGGATCGTGTCGAAGATCGTTGGCCCGCCGCGCCCGAATTCGGTGCCCGGCTTGTCAGGATTCGTCATCGAGCGGCACGCAATAGAGTTCCAATCGGTGGTCGACGAGGCGGTAGCCGAGTTTGCGGGCGATCTCGGCCTGCAGCCGCTCGATCTCTTCCGACTGGAATTCCACCACGCGGCCGGAGCGCAGGTCGATGAGGTGGTCGTGGTGCGATTCGGGGATCGTCTCGTAGCGGGCGCGGCCATCGCCGAAGGCGTGGCGGGTGATGATGCCGGAATCCTCGAAGAGCTTCACCGTCCGGTAGACCGTGGACAGCGAGATGTTCGGATCGATCGCGCTGGCGCGGCGATAGAGTTCCTCGACATCGGGATGATCGTCGGCCGCCTCGATGGTGCGGGCGATGACGCGGCGCTGATCGGTCATCCGCATGCCCTTGGCGATGCAGGCTTCCTCGATCGAACTGGTCCGGGGTTCCATCCGGGGCGCGGCCACCACCGTCCTCCTCCAACGCTGCGGCCGATCCTATAGCGAGCGCGGGCGAGCGCGTCACCCCCGCGGGAAGCCGCCGGCCGCCGCCACGGCCACCGGCAGTGCGGGCTGCCGGGTTTCCTCGGCCGGCGCGTCGTCCTCGGCCATGGCGAGGGAGCGCCTGCGGTCGGCAATGGCGGCGTTCAGCCGGTCCAGCGCCAGGGTGAGCGTGGCGAACTGGGCCGAATCGAAGCCAGGCTGCTTCGAGGCCTCCACCGCCTCGACGAAGATGTCGTCGGCGCGCCCGGCAATGGCGTCGAGCACCTCGTTGTCATCGGTGGCGCGCACGTCGCGCAGCAGCAGCAGGACCTCCGGCAGGCGGCCGGGATCCTTCTCGCGCTTGCCGAGGCCGAGATAGCCGGCGACCGCCGCGAGGGCCGAGCCGCCGAGCGAGAGACCGAAGATCGTGAGGTAGAGGATGTCGCTGTACTTCTCGATGAAGGTCTTCTGCTCGCCGGTGAGATAGGCGAGCGCGCCGGGGTGGACCTGCACGGACGAGCCCTTCTCGGTTTCCGGCACTTCCAGCCGGTTGGCGGCCGGGTGCTGGATGGCGAGCGCCGGTCGCTGGGTGAAGAGCTGCTGGGTGAACTCGGCGACGACCGCGTCGTCGAGGCCACGGCGGGCGACGAGATAATGGACGACGCCGAGGGTCGGATAGGTGTCGGCCGGCCGCGGCGGGTTGGAACCGAAGGAGCCCGCCACCACCTCGATGCTCTCGAGGAAGGGCACGCGCTCGGCCACCGCGTCGGCCTCGCGCACCGGGACGAGTTTAACGGCGCCCTCGGGCGTCTCGCGGACGATGCCGGCAATGGCGTCCTGCACCGGCTTGGCGGTGGTCGGGCCGATGGTGACCATCGCCTCGATCTGCCGGTTGCGGATGGCATCGCCCGCCTCCCAGGGCGGCACCTCGACGATGCGCACGCTGGCGGGCTGGACGCCATGCTCGCGCAGGATCGTCTGGATGAGCCGGTTGTTGAAGCCGATGCCGCGGCCCATCACGCCGATGGTGCGGTTGCTCAGGTCCGTCCAGCGCTGGATGCCGGAGCTCACCGGCGCAACAAGGATGACGGGGTTGCGCTGCCACACGGCCACGGCCTGGGCCGAGGCGGGGAAGGAAATATCCGTGCGGACGATGGCGAAGTCGACATCCTCGCGCTCCAGCTTGGCGGCGCTGTCGGATGGCGTGTCGGCGGAGACGAGACGCAGGCGGACGCTTGAGCGCTCCCGCTGCAATCCGAGGCGGAAGGCGTCGACGAGCTTCGCTGCCTCGGACCCGGCGGGTCCGACGGCGATGGTCACGGTGGTCGGCCGGTTGTACCAGAACGTGCCGAGGGCCAGGCAGCCGATCAGCGCGCAGACGACCGAAAAGATGGTGAGCCGGGTGCGGGACATGAGTGCTCAGGGTCCGCAGGGATCATGGCTCTTTTGCGGTGCGAATACCATCGCCCTGACGAGGATGTGACAAGGCTCCGCATCAGCGGCGGCGCGGCCCGTCCTCGATCATGATGGAGGGCACGCTGCTTGGCGGCCGGCGGGTCGCCCGATCGATGCGCGCGCGCTCCTCGTCGGTGAGCGGACGGCGCACCCGCGCCCCCTGGACCTGGCGGGCGGAGGATGCGGCCCGCGCCTCGGCCTCCAGCTGATCGCGCCGCATCGAATCGCGTTCGCGGCGCTGGAGCTGCTGCTGGCGGCGGATCGTGTCGAGATTCTGCTGCTGGATGCGCTGCTGGTTGGCCTGGAAGGCGTCGAAATCCCGCCGCTGCTGGTCCTGCTGGCGCAGGATCTCGAAATGCTGCTGCGCCGGATTGCCGAAGGAGGGCGGCGCCATGCCGGGCGCCGGCGGCGGATAGCCGGCCTGGCCTAAGGCCGCATGAGGCGCGAGGGCAAGGCCGACCATCGCGACGATGGCAGGGACGAGAAAGAGGCGGGCCGAGGCCGCCGATGCGCCTTGGGGCATGGGCATGATCCGTGTCGGACGGGGAACGCGACCCTCGCGCTCCCCGTTCCGGCCCGGCAACTCAATCGATCGTGACCACGACACGGCCGCGGATGCGGCCCTCGAGGATCGCGGCACCAGCCTCGATGACGCCTTCCAGCGGAATGGTCGAGGTGATGCGGGCCAACGCTTCGCGGTCCAGTTCGGCGGCGAGGCGCGACCAGGCCTCCAGCCGGAGGGCCTTGGGCGCCATGACGGAATCGACGCCGAGCAGCGAGACGCCGCGCAGGATGAACGGGGCGACGGAGGCCGGCAGGTCCATGCCCTGGGCGAGGCCGCAGGCGGCGACCGCGCCGCCATAGCGGGTCATGGCCAGGACATTGGCGAGGGTGTGCGAACCGACGGAATCGACGCCGCCGGCCCAGCGCTCCTTGCCGAGCGGCCGGCCCGGGGCGGAGAGTTCGGCGCGGTCGATGATCTCGGCGGCACCGAGCGATTTCAGATAGTCGGCCTCCTGCGGGCGGCCGGTCGAAGCGACGACGTGATAGCCGGCGCGGGCGAGCAGCGCTGTCGCCACCGAACCGACGCCGCCGGCAGCGCCGGTGACCACGATGGGGCCGCGATCGGCGGTGATGCCATGGCGCTGCAGGGCCATGATACAGAGCATGGCGGTGTAGCCGGCCGTGCCGATGGCCATGGCCTCGGCGGGCGAGAGCCCGGCGGGCAGCGGCACCAGCCAGTCGCCCTTGACGCGGGTCTTCTCGGCATAGGCGCCGAGATGGGTCTCGCCGGTGCCCCAGCCGTTGAGAATCACCTGATCGCCCGGCTTGAAATCGGGATGGGTCGAGGTCTCGACCGTGCCGGCGAAATCGATGCCGGGGATCATGGGGAAGCGACGGACCACCGGCGCCTTGCCGGTGAGCGCGAGGCCGTCCTTGTAGTTGAGGGTCGAATGGGAGACGCGAACGGTGACGTCGCCCTCCATCAGATCGGCCTCGTCGAAGCGGCCGAGGCTCGCTGTCGTGCCGCTGTCGCCCTTGGTGACCACCACCGCCTTGAACGTCGCCATGTCTGTCTCCTCGTCCGGCGGACAGTCCCCCGCGGCGGGACGAAGGGCAAGCGTGGGCTTGTCCGACAATCGGAGGATGGCGGCAGGCCCGCGGCCATCCGGAAAGCTCCGAAGGGCTGTGTCCCTCTGGCTCGGCTACCGTCGCGTGCAGAGGGGCGGGGCTGGCCGATGGACGAGGATCCGAAGGCGATGGAGGCAGGGAGCCGGGGATTTGCCGAGGTCCCGCACTTCCATGGCCATCGCGACCGCCTGCGCAGCCGTTTCCGCGAGGCGGGCGCCGAGGCCCTCGCCGACTACGAACTGCTGGAGCTGATCCTCTTCCGCGCCATTCCGCGCCGGGACGTGAAGCCGTTGGCCAAGGCGCTGCTGAAGCGCTTCGGCTCCTTCGCCGATGTCATGGCGGCGCCGGAGGCGCGGCTCGCGGAGGTCGATGGCGTCAGCGCCGCGGTGGCGACGGAGCTCAAGCTGGTCCAGGCGGCGGCGCTCCGCATCGGCCGGGCGGCGATCGCCGGCCGTCCGGTCCTGTCGAGCTGGACCGCGCTCATCGACTATTGCCGCACCGCCATGGCCTTTTCCGAGCGCGAGCAGTTCCGCGTGCTCTATCTCGACCGCAAGAATGCGCTGATCGCCGACGAGGTGCAGGGCGAGGGAACGATCGATCACACGCCGGTCTATCCGCGCGAGGTGGTGAAACGGGCGCTGGAACTCTCCGCCACCGCGGTGATCCTCGTCCACAACCACCCGTCGGGCGACCCGACGCCGTCGCGGCCGGACATCCTGATGACGCAGCAGATCATCGAGATCGCCAGGCCCCTGGGCATCACCGTCCATGACCACATCATCGTCGGGCGGGCCGGCCATGCGAGCTTCCGGGCGCTGAAGCTCATCGCCTGACATTGCGGGCCCCAACCGGCCGGCGTAAGGCGGGGCCCATGACCGCTCTGGCCCGCTGCTTTCTCGCCGCGCTCCTGCTTTCCGTTCCGGCCGCACCCCCGGCCGTGGCGCAGGATCCTGCCGCCTTCGCCGCGGAGAAATGCTCGCGCTACCGGCAGGCGACGGCGGATGCATTGCGGCGCTGGGGCCGCGAGGGCCTCAGCGCCGAGTTTTTGTCCGCCCATGCGGCCTTCATCGACGGCGGCTGCCAGGGACCGCCGTCGATCTGCCCCCGGCCGGGCCGCGAGACCGACTTCGCCAATGCGATGACGGTCCGGGCGATGAATGCCGGCATGGCCAGCACCTTCCTGCCGTGGGCCTGTCGCTAGCCAGCGCTAGCGGATCAGGCGGACCGAGACCGAGCCCGACGTGGTCGGGTTGAGCGCGGTGTTGGTCGACAGGCGCCAGTCCAGATTGTTGAAGATGATCGTGTTGGTGACGATCTGCACCTTCGAGCCGTTGATGGTCGAGGTCGAGTTCCACGTCACGTCCCGGCGCGGCAGATAGATGAGGCCGGAAATCTCCTCGCTCACCGAGGAGTTGAACACGTACTGCACGGTGTTCGTGCTGGTGCTCGGCTCGAACATCAGGATGTTGGCATAGGTGCCGGAGGTCGGCGCGGTCAGCTTCGAGGTGATGCCGCCATTGAAGCGGATCTCGGAGTTCGTGTCGGGGAAGTAGAAGGTGACGCCGGTCCCCTCGATCGTCGAGTTGGCGTTGATGATCATCCGGCCCTTGATGATGTGGAGGCCGGGCTGGAAAACGATGCGCGGCGAGCCGTTGAAGGTCAGGTCGCACCAGACCGAACCGGCCGGCATGGTATGCGAGCCGCCCCCGGCCGGCGGATCATAGACCTGCTTGGTATTGGAGCAGGCGCCAACCGACGGGGTCGGCAGCTTGCCGGCGTGAGGGTCGACGGCTGCTGCGCAGCCGGTCTGGATCGGCAGCGGGCTCGACGTGTTCTTGATGATGTTCGTGCCCTGGATGCAGAAGGTCTTGAGGTTCAGCGTCGTGCCGGCATTGAAGATCGCCGCGGGCGAGGCGGTCGAGCGGACATGGACCTCGCAGTCCGGCGCATTGATCTTGGCGCCCGAGTTCACCAGCAGGGCCTGCGAGGTGTTCGGCGCAAGGGCGAAGATGCAGGGCAGCGACGTCGTCGTGCCGGCGGTCTGGGTGCGCAGCGCCGTGGCGGTGGCGGTGATGTCGACGGACCGGGTGCCGACCACTGCCATGAAGGTGGTGGGAATGGTGGCGGTCGCGGTGCCGGCGACCTGGCTGCCGTTGACGGTGAAGCTGGCGGTTGCGCCGCTCACGCCGGACTGGCTGCGGAAATAGCTCGAGGCGGTCGCGATCTCGGTGCCGGTACTGCGGGCGCCCGCCAGAACGGCGGCATCAAGCTCGGCTTGCAGCTCGGTGCGCTGCTGGGAGATGCGGGAATAGTCGACGCCGGCGCCCACCGTGGCGAGCAGCGGCAGGGCGGCGATGCCGAAGGTGATGGCGATGTTGCCGCCGGTGGAGCGGCGGAACCTGTCGAGGAAGGCGAGGATCATGGGTGTGGTCCCGGCGAGGGTGTTCGATGCCGGGACGATGCCCAAGACGCGAGAAACGACGGTTAACGTCGCGGCAGTTGTGCAATCTTGTATGGCAGTTTCATTTTCCAAGGTGAATCCGGGGATAACGACACGCCAGAGCTGCTGTTTCCTTAGGCAAAGGTTGGCCCCTTGCAACGCCGGGGTTCTCCTTTAGTTCTGTGTGCATGCCGTCGCTCCCCGCACCCGAGGCGCGCCCCTCGCCGCTGCCGCCCCGCTTTCACGCCTGGTTCGCCGCGCGGGGATGGGCGCCGCGCGACCACCAGCTCGACCTGCTGGCGCTGGCGCAGGAGGGCCGGTCGGCCCTGCTCGTCGCCCCGACGGGCGCCGGCAAGACGCTGGCCGGGTTCCTGCCGTCCCTGGTCGATCTCGCCGAACCGCGCGCCGCGCCGGTCCGCACGGCGCCCGTCGGCCGGGCGCCCCCGCCGCGCGAGAGGGGGCTCCACACCCTCTACATCTCGCCGCTGAAGGCGCTCGCGGTCGACGTTGCCCGCAACCTCTATGCGCCGGTCGAGGAGATGGGACTGCCCATCCGCATCGAGACGCGCACCGGCGACACGCCGGCCTCGAAGCGCCAGCGGCAACGATCCGATCCTCCGGAAATCCTGCTGACGACGCCGGAACAGCTCGCCCTGCTGCTGGCCAGCGCCGACGCGCCCTACCTGTTCGGTTCGCTGAAGCGGGTGGTGCTGGACGAGCTCCATGCGCTCGTCACCTCGAAGCGCGGCGACCTCCTGTCGCTGGGCCTTGCCCGGCTGTTCACCCTCGCGCCGGGCATGACGACCGTGGGGCTGTCGGCGACGGTGAAGGACCCGGCCGACCTCGCCCGATTCCTGACGCCCCAGGGCGGAGACGCACCCCCGGCCGCCGTGGTGATGGCGGCGGCCGGCGCCAAGCCCGATGTGTCGATCCTCGAAACGGCTGAACGGCTGCCCTGGGCAGGTCATTCCGCCCGCCATGCCGCGGGCGAATTGTACGAGGCCATCAAGCAGCACCGCACGACGCTGGTCTTCGTCAACACGCGCAGCCAGGCGGAGCTGCTCTTCCAGCTGCTCTGGACCATCAATGACGACGGGCTGCCCATCGCACTCCATCACGGGTCGCTGGACGTGGCCCAGCGCCGCCGGGTCGAGGACGCCATGGCGGCGGGACAGCTGAAGGCGGTGGTCTGCACCTCCTCGCTCGATCTCGGCATCGACTGGGGCGACGTGGACCTCGTGCTCAATATCGGCGCGCCGAAGGGGTCGAGCCGGCTGATGCAGCGCATCGGCCGCGCCAACCATCGGCTGGACGAGCCGTCGCGGGCGGTTCTCGTGCCGGCCAACCGCTTCGAGGTGATGGAGTGCCGCGCGGCACTGGAGGCCATCGGCGATGGGGCGCAGGACACCGAACCGCTCAGGCGCGGCGCCCTCGACGTGCTCTGCCAGCACGTGCTCGGCATGGCCTGCGCCGGCCCCATCGGCGAGGAAGCCCTGCTCGGCGAGGTGCGTTCGGCCGCGCCCTATGCCGATCTCGACGCGGCGACGTTCCACGACGTCATCAATTTCGTCGCGACCGGCGGCTATGCGCTCCGGACCTATGATCGCTTTGCCAAGATCCGCCAGGACAAGAAGGGCCTGTGGCGGGTGGCGCACCCCTCCATCGCCCAACGCTACCGCATGAATGTCGGCACGATCGTGGAATCGCCGATGCTGCGGGTGCGGCTGGTGCGGAGCCGGCAAGGGGCCTCCGGCTATTCCGGACCGATCGGCCGGGGCGGGCGGGTGCTCGGCGAGATCGAGGAATATTTCGTCGAGGGCCTCGTGCCCGGCGACACCTTCGTCTTTTCCGGCGAGGTGCTGCGCTACGAGGCGCTGGTGGAGAACGAGGTCTATGTCTCGCGCGCCACCTCGCGGGAGCCGAAGGTGCCCTCCTATGCCGGCGGCAAGTTCCCGCTATCGACCTTCCTCGCCGAGGGCGTGCGGCGGATGCTCTCCGACCCGAAGGAGTGGGCCAAGCTGCCGCCGCAGGTGGCCGAATGGCTGGAGCTCCAGCGCAAGGCGTCCCTCATTCCGCGGCGGGACCAGCTCCTGGTCGAGACATTTCCGCGCGGCGACCGGTTTCACCTCGTCGCCTATCCCTTCGAAGGGCGCCTCGCCCATCAGACGCTCGGCATGCTTCTGACCCGGCGGCTGGAGCGATGGGGCCTTCGCCCCATGGGCTTCGTGGCCAACGACTATTCGATTTCGGTCTGGGGCCTGTCGGATCTCGGCGCGGCCGTGGCGCGCGGCGACCTGTCGATGGATGCGCTCTTCGACGAGGACATGCTGGGCGACGATCTCGAAGCCTGGCTGGAGGAAAGCCCGCTGATGAAGCGGACCTTCCGCACCTGTGCGGTCATTGCCGGCCTGATCGAGCGCCGCCATCCCGGCAAGGAGAAGTCCGGCCGGCAGGTCACCGTCTCGACGGATCTCGTCTACGACGTCCTCAGGCGCCACGAGCCGAACCACCTGCTGCTGCGGGCCGCCCGCGCCGATGCGGCCACCGGCCTCCTCGACATCGCCCGGCTCGGGCAGATGCTGTCACGCATCCGCGGGCGAATCGTGCACATTGGCCTCACGCGCATCTCGCCGCTGGCGGTGCCCGTCATGCTGGAGATCGGCCGCGAGCCGGTCTATGGCGAGGCGGGCGAGGCCCTGCTGCAGGAGGCGGAGGCCGCCCTTCTCGCGGAAGCGGGGATCGAAGGACCGGCCTTCGGTGAGGTGGGCTGACGTGCAGCGCTTTCGATTCGGATCCGTCATGACGCCTTCGCCTGTCCCCGAGACGGTGGTCACCGTCGCCGGCCGCAGCTTCATCGCGGACGGATCGGGCGTGCTGTGGTGCCCGGACAGCGGGCTGATGGTCGTCGCCGACCTGCATCTCGAGAAGGGCTCGTCCTTCGCCGCGCGGCGCATGATGCTGCCGCCCTACGACACCGGACAGACGCTGACGGCGCTCGCCCGCGTGGTGGCACGGCTCAAGCCACGGACCATCGTCTCGCTTGGCGACAGTTTCCACGACCGCGCCGGTCCGCTGCGCATGGCGGAGGCTGACCGGGAGCGGCTGAAGGCGCTGCAGGCCGGCCGGACCTGGATCTGGGTCGCGGGCAATCACGATCCGGCCCTTGAAGGCGACATGACCGGCGAATTCCTCGATTCCTTCGCCGATGGGCCCCTTCGATTCGTCCACGAACCGACCGCGGGCCGGGTCATCGGCGAGATCGCCGGGCACCTTCATCCCTCGGCGCGGATCAGCGCCCGCGGCGGCTCGGTGCGGAGCAAGGTTTTCGTTTCATGTGAAACACGGCTGGTCATGCCGGCCTTCGGCGCGCTGACCGGCGGGCTCGACGTGACGTCGCCGGCGATCCGCTCGCTCTTTCCCGGACAGATGGGGATGATTGCGCTCGGGCGGCAGCGCGCCTATCGCGTCGCCGCCTGACGCCTCAGCCGCGGCGATAGACCCAGACGCGGGCGGGCGGGATGTTCCGCCAGATGCGCTCGGAGGGCACGGCGCTAAAATCGGCGCCCTTGGTCGGCACCGGCGAGGTCACCGAATAGGTGAACTGCACGAAGGGCGCGCCCGGCTTCATCAAGCCGAAGGCGTCCTGGACCAGCTTCATGCGGATCGGTTCGGGCCGCGTCATCAGCGGCAGGCCGGAGACGACGGCATCGGCCGGTCCCGACAGGCGCCCGGTGAGCGTCCGGCCCAGGGAATAGGCGTCCCCATGGACGATGGTCGCATAGGGGAAGCGATCGTGGAGCAGCCGGCAGAAATCGACCGAGTACTCCACCAGCACGAGCCGGCGCTGGTCGATGCCGTGAGAGACGAGGGCGGCGGTGATGGCGCCGGTGCCGGGGCCAAGCTCGACGACGGGACCGGTGCCGTGCGGATCGACATAGCTGGCCATGCGCTTGGCGAGCGCGGGGCTGGACGGCGCGACGGCCCCCATCCGGAGCGGGTTCTTCAACCAGCTCTTGAGGAAACGCGCGTCGTCGTCCTGATGCTTGTCCGTACGGTGACGCAGGACCGAGCGACTCATGGGTGTGTGATCGACCATTCAACGGTCCGATGGAACGGAGCTCCCCACGAGCCCTGTCACGCGGCCGTCATTGGTATCGGCATGTCACTGGGGGGTCAAGGCGACCGGGTCAGACTCGGGACGCGGCAGGTGGTCATACCAGATGGCCTTGTCGCCGAGGTCGCGGATGAAGGCGGCATGGGCGCGGATCTCCTCCTCGGTCAGGCGGGAGGGGAGCGGCGCGGGGCGCTGCGCGGCGGTGGTGCGGCGACCACCGGCCCGGGGGCCGGCCCTACCGGCCTCGGCGAGGCCGAACGAGGCCTGCCGGCCGCCGATCAGCTCGATATAGACGTCGGCCAAGAGCTCCGCGTCGAGCAAGGCGCCGTGCTTCGTGCGGCGGGAATTGTCGATGCCGAAGCGCGAGCAGAGCGCGTCGAGGCTGACCGCCGCACCGGGGAAGCGGCGGCGGGCCATGCTGAGCGTGTCGGTGACCATGTCCATCGGGAAGAGGGAGCGGCCCGCCCGCTTCAGCTCGGCATTGATGAAGCCCATGTCGAAGGAGGCGTTGTGGATGACGAGGCGCGCCCCCTCGATGAAGGCGGTGAAATCATCGACCAGCTCGGCGAAGCGCGGCTTGTCCGAGAGGAATTCAGCGGACAAGCCGTGGACCCGGAAGGCCTCCTCCGGCATGTCGCGCTCGGGATTGATGTAGACGTGATAGGTCCGGCCGGTCGGAAAATGGTTCACCAGCTCGATGCCGCCGATCTCGACGAGGCGGTCGCCGCGGTTCGGATCGAGGCCGGTCGTTTCGGTGTCGAGGATGATCTCGCGCATCAATGGCTCCTGCGGCTGCCGGCGAGCGCCCGGATGAGGTCGCTGACCTGACGGCGGGCGGCGTCGAGGCCGAAACCCGATTCGATGACGAAATGAGCGCGGCGGCGCTTCTCCGCATCCGGCATCTGCCGGGCGAGGATGGCCTCGAGCTTGTCGGCGGTCATACCGGGCCGGGCCATGACGCGGTCGCGCTGGGTGGCCGCCGGGGCCGAGACGACGGCGACGGCATCGACGCGGCGCTCGCCGCCGGTCTCCAGCAGCAAGGGTATGTCCAGGACGACCATGGTATGGCCGCGGGCGCGGGCGGCATCGCGGAAGGCCTTTTCGGCACCGCCGACCAGCGGGTGGATGATCGCCTCCAGGCGCTTCAGCGCCTGCGCATCCTTCAGCACCACCGCGCCGAGCCGTGCGCGATCAACCCGGCCATCGACCGTCACGCCAGGAAAGGCGGCCTCGATGGGCGCGACGGCGTCTCCGGCATAGAGCCGGTGAACCGCCGCATCGGCGTCATGGACGGGAATCCCGGCCTCGCGGAAGAAGGTCGAGGTGGTGGATTTGCCCATGCCGATGGAGCCGGTGAGGCCGAGGACGAACATGTCAGGAGCCCCGGACGTCGGCGGCGACATGTTCCCACAGGCCGCGCGTAACCTTGGGGCTGATGCCGAACCATTTCTCGAAGCCCGGCACCGCCTGGTGCAGCAGCATGCCGAGGCCCTCGACCGTGCGGTGGCCGCGCGCCTCGGCGCGGGTCAGAAGGTCCGTCGCCAGCGGCACATAGACGATATCGGAGACGATGGCCGTGGGCTTCAGCGTGTCGAGGGGCAAGTCGAGGGCCGGCTGGCCCTTCATGCCGAGCGAGGTCGTGTTCACGAGGAGGTCGGCATCGGCGACCCGGTCAGGCAGCGAGGCCCAATCGGCGACGCGCAGGCTCGTCGGATGGGCCACGGCGATGGCTTCGGCCTTTGAGAGCGATCGATTCGCCACCGTGACGGTCTCGACGCCGCGGCTCAACAGCCCATGAACGATGCCGCGGGCCGCACCGCCAGCACCGAGAACGACGGCATGGCGCACCTCGCGTTCCCAGTTCGGCACGTGGTCGTCGAGATTCTTGAGGAAACCGATAACGTCGGAATTCATCCCCACCAGGCGGCCGCGATCGAGCCAGACCGTGTTCACGGCGCCAACGGCCACCGCCCCGGGCTCGACCTCGTCCATGGCGGCGAAGGCGGCTTCTTTGTGGGGGATCGTCACATTGCAGCCGGCATAACCGCGATCATTGAGGCTGCGCAGGAAGGCCTCGACCTGGCCGGGCTCCACGGCCTCGCGGCCATAGTCGCCGCGGATGGCGTGCTCCTTCAGCCAGAAACCATGGATGAGCGGCGAGCGGACGTGGGTGACGGGCCAGCCGATGCAGCAGGCGCGGATCATGAGGCGACGAGACCGTGGTGACGGAGGGCGGACAGGAGTGGCAGCAGGGGCATGCCGAGGATGGTGAAATAGTCGCCGTCGATGCGCTCGAACAGCTGGATGCCCTCGCCTTCGAGCTGATAGCAGCCGACGGAGGAGAGCACGCGGCCGCCCTGGCGTTCGATATAGGCGTCGAGGAAGGCGTCGGAGAAGGCGCGCATCGCCATGGCTGCGGAGGAAACCGTGGCGAACAGGGTCTCGCCGTCCCTCACCAGCGCGACGCCGGAATGGAGATGATGGGTCTCACCGCGCAGCGTGGCGAGATTGGCGCGCGCTTCTGCGACATCAGCGGGCTTGGAGAAGCGCCTGGGCCCAAGCGCCAGGGTCTGGTCGGCGCCGATCACCACGGCGCCCGGATGGGTCCGGCTCACGGCCCGCGCCTTTTCCTCCGCCAGGAGGCGTGCGACCACGTCGGGCCCATGGCCCTCCCGGCTCCAGGCTTCGTCAAAGGCGCGCTCATCGATATCGGCGGGGGCAAGGGCAACGGTGATGCCGGCCGCCTGCAGCATGGCGGCCCGTGCAGCAGATTTCGAGGCGAGGACGAGGGCGCTCACGCCTGCGCCTCCTCGGCGATCTTGCGCCGATGATCCTTGAGCAGGGAGATGATGCCGGCGGCCGTCTCCTCGATGGAACGGCGGGTCACGTCGATGATCGGCCAGTTGTTGCTGCCGAAGAGGCGCCGGGACTGGGCGATTTCCTCGGCCACGGCAGCGCGGTCGACATAGCTCGAGCGGTCCTCGGTGGCGTTCAACGACAGGATGCGGTTCTCGCGGATCTGCACGATGCGCTCGGGGCTGGCATAGAGGCCGACGACGAGCGGCTTCTTCAGCGCCCAGATGACATCGGGGAGCGGAATGCCTGGAACGAGCGGGATATTGGCGGCCTTGATGCCGCGATTGGCGAGATAGATGGAGGTCGGCGTCTTGGAGGTGCGGGAGACGCCCACCAGCAGCACATCGGCCTCTTCCCAATTCTCGGGCAGCTGGCCGTCATCGTGCATCATCGTATAGTTCAGCGCGTCGATCCGCTGGAAATATTCGGCATTCAGCACGTGCTGCGCGCCGACCCGCGGCGTCGAGGCGGCACCGAGATAGTTCTGGAACAGCGCGAGGATGGGTTCCAGAACGGAGAGGCAGGGGCAGCCCAGCTCCTTGCAGGTGTTTTTCAGGCGCTCGGTGAGCTCCTGGTCGACCAGGGTGTAGAGGACGATGCCGGGGCTGTTCTCGATCTCGGTGAGGACCCGGTCCAGCTGCTTCTGGGAACGAACCAGCGGGTAGACGTGTTCAATGGCCGAGACGGAGGAATATTGCACCGCCGCCGCGCGGCCGACGGTCATCAGCGTCTCGCCCGTGGCGTCCGACACGAGATGAAGGTGGAAATAGCTCTCGCGACGATGCGGCATGGCGATGGGGATACGGGCCTGGGACAGGCCGCCTGGAGCCTGTGGACGAACAGGGACAAGGGCACGGAAGCAGGCGAGCCGCAAGAGGTCCATGCCCACTGGCCGGAATCTCATCCCCAGCCATGAGGCAGGGGACAGCTGGCGGTGCGAGTCCGGGACAAGCGCGGATGGGCGAGAGGCCGCTGAGGTGACGGTGCCTGAATCCGGTCGGACTCGCAAGGGCTTGGATCGGGCGACCCCTCCCCGAAGGGAAGCCTTGCCAGAGCCCGCGCGGCGTGGACAACTTGTGGAGAAGCTTGTGTTCACCTAATCCAGCTTCAAGGAATCAAAGAAGACTCTCTTTCATTCAAGATTGAAGGAGAGAGGGGGACGCGGGAGCCGACGTGCACAAACCTCTCCTTGACGTGCTCAAGGGCGGCCATGCCGCCTCTCCGCCCATCTGGATGATGCGCCAGGCCGGGCGCTACCTTCCCGAATATCGCGCCACCCGCGAGCAGGCAGGATCCTTCCTGAACCTGTGCTTCAATCCGGAACTGGCGGCCGAGGTGACCCTCCAGCCGCTGCGGCGGTTCGGCTTCGACGGGGCCATCCTGTTCTCAGACATTCTCGTCCTGCCCCATGCGCTCGGGCAGACCGTGGCCTTCGAGGCGGGCGAGGGCCCGCGTCTTGATCCGCTGGTCGATGCGTCAGGGCTGTCGCGATTGGCGGCAAGCCTCGATGAAGCCATCGTCGGCAAGGTCTACGAGGCCGTCGCCCGCATCCATGAGCAGTTGCCCGCCGGGACGACCTTCATCGGCTTCTGCGGCGCGCCCTGGACGGTTGCGACCTACATGGTGGCCGGCAAGGGCGGCGATGACCAGGTGGCGGCCCGTCTCTTCGCCTATCGTGATCCGCAGGGCTTTGCGCGGCTCATCGACATCATCGTCGAGGCCTCGATCACCTATCTTCTCGGGCAGATCCGGGCCGGCGTCGATGCGGTCCAGATCTTCGACACCTGGGCTGGCGTGCTGCCGGCGGATGAGTTCCGCCGCTGGTGTGTCGAGCCCATCGGCCGGATCGTGGCCGGCGTGAAGGCAGCGGCACCGGGCATCCCCGTCATCGTCTTCCCGAAAGGCGCGGGGTTGCGGCTCAAGGCGGTCGTCGAGGGGACGGGAGCCGATGCGGTCGGCCTCGACTGGACGGCCGATGCCGGCTTTGTCGCTCAATCGATCCAGCCCAACGTGGCTGTACAGGGCAATGTCGATCCCATCGCCCTGCTCGCCGGTGGCGAGGCCCTGGACCGGGCGGTGGATGCGACGCTCGAGGCTTTCGGTCGCGGCCGGCTGATCTTCAATCTCGGACACGGCATCTTGCCGCCCACGCCCATCGCCCATGTCGAGCGCATGGTGGCGCGGGTGCGCAACTGGAAGGCATGACCATGGCAAATCCGTCTCCGACCCCGCGGGAGCGGGCGATCCGCGCCGTCGTGGCCCTCGCCATCACGGTCCTCGGCGTGGTCGGCCTTGGTCTTGTCGCGCCCGTGGCCGCTGCCGGCTGGATCAAGGCGCTGCATGTCGTCGCCATCATCTCCTGGATGGCGGCGATGCTCTATCTGCCGCGGCTTTTCATCTATCACGTGGCCGCGACGCCGGGATCGGAGACGTCCGAGACGTTCAAGGTCATGGAACGCCGGCTGCTTGAGTACATCATGAACCCAGCGATGATGGTCAGCTGGGTGGCCGGGCTGTGGCTTGCCTGGGTGAGCTTCGGCATGAAGGGCGGCTGGCTGCACGCCAAGCTCGCCTTCGTCTTCGCCCTGTCCGGGGTCCACGGCTATTTCGCCGGCGCCGTCCGCCGCTTTGCCGAGGATCGCAATACCAAATCGCAGCGCTTCTGGCGGGTGATGAACGAGGTGCCGACGGTCATCATGATCGTCGTCGTCGTGCTGGTGATCATCAAGCCGTTCTGAGCCAGGCGCCACCACCCTGGAACCGCCGCCGCTCTTGCTTTTGCGGCGGCGAGAGCTTATCCGATAGGTCCCTCCTTCCGCAGACAAGTCCTTCGCCGCGGCTCGCCTGACGTTCCGCGCCCTCAGGACCCAGGAGGCGGCTCCCCGCCGCACGATCTCCTCTGCGATCCGCCATCTCTCCCTTCCGGGCCCGGCTCGCGTTCCTCGTTCCGTGCCTCCGGCCGTCTCCCTTTCCTCGTGGTTCCGATGCAGCAGCAGATCAAGCTCCAGGACATCAAGGCCAAGTCGCCGACCGAACTCCTCGCCTTCGCGGAGGAGCAGCAGGTCGAGAATGCCTCCACCCTGCGCAAGCAAGAGCTGATGTTCGCCTGCCTCAAGCAGCTGGCGGCGCAGGAAATCGACATTATCGGCGAGGGCGTCGTCGAGGTGCTGCAGGACGGCTTCGGCTATCTGCGCTCGCCGGACGCGAACTACCTCGCCGGCCCCGACGACATCTATGTCTCGCCCTCCCAGATCCGCCGCTTCGGTCTTCGCACCGGCGATACGGTCGAGGGCCAGATCCGCTCCCCGAAGGAGGGCGAGCGCTACTTCGCCCTGGTGAAGGTCAACAAGATCAACTTCGAGGACCCGGAAAAGGCCCGCCACAAGGTCAATTTCGACAATCTGACGCCGCTCTATCCGAACCAGCGGCTGAAGATGGAGGCGGAGGATCCGACCAAGAAGGACTTCTCGGCCCGCGTCATGGACGTGGTCGTCCCGCTCGGCAAGGGCCAGCGCGCGCTCATCGTCGCCCCGCCGCGGACGGGTAAGACGGTGCTGCTGCAGAACATCGCGCAGTCCATCACCCGCAACCATCCTGAGTGCTACCTCATCGTTCTGCTCATCGACGAGCGGCCGGAAGAGGTCACCGACATGCAGCGCTCGGTGAATGGCGAGGTCATTTCCTCGACCTTCGACGAGCCGGCCACCCGCCACGTCCAGGTGGCCGAGATGGTCATCGAGAAGGCCAAGCGCCTGGTCGAGCATGGCCGCGACGTCGTGATCCTGCTCGACTCGATCACCCGCCTCGGCCGCGCCTACAACACCGTCGTGCCGTCCTCCGGCAAGGTTCTGACCGGCGGTGTCGACGCCAATGCCCTGCAGCGGCCGAAGCGCTTCTTCGGCGCCGCCCGCAACATCGAGGAGGGTGGCTCGCTGACCATCATCGCCACCGCGCTGATCGATACGGGCAGCCGCATGGACGAGGTGATCTTCGAGGAGTTCAAGGGCACGGGTAACTCGGAAATCATCCTCGACCGCAAGGTGGCGGACAAGCGGACCTTCCCGGCCATCGACATCACCCGCTCCGGCACCCGCAAGGAAGAGCTGCTGGTGCCGCAGGACATCCTCAAGAAGATGTATGTGCTGCGCCGCATCCTCAATCCGATGGGCACGGTCGACGCCATCGAGTTCCTGCTCGACAAGCTGCGGCAGACCAAGCAGAACAGCGACTTCTTCGACTCCATGAACACCTGAGGCGGATGGGCATCGGGCTCCATCCGATTCACCTACGGAACGAATCGGGTGCGTCTCGTCCGATTCGGAGCCGGAACGGCAGCGCGGCATCCCGCGCCGGGCAGGCTGCATGACGGCCCTCACCATTGCCGCAGTGGCGACACCGCCGGGGATCTCTGGCGTTGCCGTGATCCGGATCTCGGGGCCAGAGGCGGCCGAGGTCCTGAGGCGCCTCATGGGCAGGCTGCCTCCGCCGCGCGCCGCGACGCTCTCCACCCTCCGCGATCCCGCCAACGGCTCACCGCTCGATCAGGGGCTGGTCCTCTGGTTCCCTGCACCGGCCAGTTTCACCGGCGAGGACTGCGCCGAGTTCCAGATCCATGGGGGCCGCGCCGTGGTGGCCGCCGTGCTTGGGGCGGTCGTCGCTCTGGAGGGCGTGAGGCTGGCGGAGCCAGGTGAGTTCACCCGGCGCGCCTTCGAGAACGGCAAGCTGGACCTGGCGGCCATCGAGGGACTGGGTGACCTTCTCCATGCGGAAACCGAGGCTCAACGGCGTCAGGCCTATGCTCTCTATCAGGGGCGCCTGACCGACGAGACGGATCGCCTAGCCCAGGAACTGCTGCCCGTCCTGGCCCTGGTCGAAGCCACCATCGATTTTCCTGACGAAGGCGATGTCACCGATGCCGCCCTTCTGCAGGCCCGGTCGCAGGCGCTGGCCGTGCGGGACCGGATCGACGGCCTTCTCGCCGATTCCGGACGCGCCGAGCGCATGCGTGATGGCGTGGTGGTGGCGATTGCGGGCCCTCCCAATGCCGGAAAGTCGACCCTGCTCAACGCCATGGCCCGCCGCGACGTGGCCATCGTCTCGCCGATCGCCGGCACGACCCGCGACGCGCTGGAGGTCCAGCTGGATCTCGGGGGCCTGCCGGTCGTTCTGGTGGATACGGCAGGCATCCGCGAGACGCAGGACCCGGTCGAGGCCGAGGGGGTTCGCCGGGCGCGACGGCGGGTCAGCGAAGCGGATCTGGTGCTTTGGCTCGCCCCGACGATCGAGTCGGCCGCGGAACGACCCGAGGGCTCCTGGCTGGTCCAGTCGCAAGCTGATCGGGTCGCGGAGCATCTCAGCGAGGCGCGGCATCGCATCTCGGCCGCCACCGGCTCGGGCCTCCCCGCCTTGCTGGCCGATGTGCAGGCCTTTGCCTCATCGCTTCTCGGCGGGGAGCCGGCCGTGGTCGTTCATGAGCGCCATCGGCGGATCATGGCGGAGGCGCTGGCGTCCATGGAGGCGGCCCTCGGCCATACCGACTGGTCGGTCTCTGCCGAACTGGTGGCCGAGGACCTCCGGGCCGCGCTCGCCGCGCTGGGCCGCAGCCGCGGTCGCGTGGGGACGGAAGCCATGCTGGACCAGCTCTTCTCGGCCTTCTGCATCGGCAAGTAGGGCCGGTCGGACTTTTGAGCCCTCCCGGTGTTTCACGTGAAACAGTCGATTCGGACTCGTAACGCTTCACGGCCCTGATTGTCGCGACGGTCCCGACAGGCTATGAGCGCGGCATGACGACCTATGATGTCATTGTGATCGGGGGAGGCCATGCGGGCTGCGAGGCGGCGGCTGCCGCGGCGCGGCTTGGCGCGCGGACGGCCCTGGTCACCCACCGCTTTGAGACGATCGGCGCCATGTCCTGCAACCCTGCCATTGGCGGGCTCGGCAAGGGCCATCTAGTCAGGGAGGTCGATGCTCTGGATGGGCTCATGGGGCGCGTCGCCGATGCGGCGGGCATCCAGTTTCGCCTGCTCAACCGCCGCAAGGGTCCGGCCGTGCGCGGTCCTCGCACCCAGGCCGATCGCAAGCTCTATGCGGCGGCGATGCAGAGGGCCCTGCGGGAGCAGGTGGGCCTTGACATCGTCATTGGCGAGGCTGCAAGCCTGGGCGTCCAGGATGGTCGTTTGACCTCGGTTGCGCTCGCCGATGGCCGCGTGCTGATGACCGGCGCGGCCGTGCTGACCACGGGCACCTTCCTGCGAGGGGTCATCCATCTCGGCGAGCGGCAATGGTCCGCCGGGCGGATCGATGATCCCGCCAGTATCAGTTTGTCCGAAAGCTTGCTTTCGCACGGTTTCGCGCTGGGACGCCTCAAGACCGGCACGCCGGCGCGGCTCGACGGCACGACGATCGACTGGGCTTCGGTGGAGCGGCAGGAGGCCGATTCGGATCCGGAACCGTTCTCGACCCTGACCGATCGGATCACCAACCCGCAGATCACCTGCGGTATCACCCGCACCACCGACCAGACCCATGCGATCGTGCGAGACAATCTCGCGCGCTCGGCCATGTATGGCGGGCGGATTGAGGGCGTCGGACCGCGCTACTGCCCCTCTATCGAGGACAAGATCGTCCGCTTCGGTGACCGCGATGGCCACCAGATCTTCCTGGAGCCGGAAGGGCTGGACGACGATACGGTTTATCCCAATGGCCTCTCGACCTCCCTGCCCGAGGACGTGCAGGAGGCTTTCCTGCGGTCCATCCCCGGCCTGGAGCGGGTGGTGATCCGTCGCCATGGCTATGCGATCGAGTATGACCATGTGGACCCGCGCGAGCTGTTGCCGAGCCTCGAGACGCGGCGGGTCCAGGGCCTGTTCCTGGCCGGTCAGATCAACGGCACCACCGGCTATGAAGAGGCGGCGGGGCAGGGGCTTCTGGCGGGGCTGAATGCCGCCTGCCGCGCCGGTGGTGGCGACGCCATCACGATCGGCCGGCACGAAGGTTATATCGGCGTCATGGTCGATGACCTCACGAGCCGGGGTGTGACCGAGCCCTATCGGATGTTCACCTCCCGCGCCGAGTTCCGGCTGACGCTGCGGGCCGACAATGCCGACCAGCGCCTGACGCCCCTGGGATTGGCGATCGGCTGTATCGGCACCGAGCGATCGATTCGCTTCCGTGACAAGCGACAGGCGCTGGCCGCCCTCCGCGAGCGTTTGGAATCCCTCACCCTGACGCCCAATGCGGCCAAGGCCCATGGCATCGCGCTGAACCAGGATGGCATCCGGCGATCGGCCTTCACGCTCCTGGCGCGGCCTGACGTCGCCTGGGAGGACCTGTGCCGCGCCTGGCCGGAGCTCGCATCCGTGCCTCCGGCTGTCGCCGAGCAGGTGATGACCGATGCCTATTACGCGGTTTACCTCGACCGGCAGGCGGCCGAAATCGAGGGTCACCGGCGCGACGAGGATCTGGCCATCCCGGCTGATCTCGCATTCGATTCGGTTCCGGGACTATCCAACGAGATCCGGGTCAAGCTGGAGCGGCAGCGCCCGGCAACCCTCGGCCAGGCCTCGCGTATGGACGGCATGACGCCTGCCGCGTTGACGCTGATCGCCGTCTGGGCGCGGCGTGCCGCTAGGCCCGCGGCATGACCAGCCCTACCAATGCCGAAGAGGCGGCCGCCCTTGCAGGCCTGCCTGTTTCACGTGAAACAGCCGAGCGCCTGACGCTCTATGTCGACCTGGTGCGACGCTGGAACCCATCGAAGAACCTCGTCGCGGCCTCGACACTCGATGCTGTCTGGAGCCGTCATATCGCCGACAGCCTGCAGATCCTGCGTTGTGTGCCCGACGCCAAGGTCTGGGTCGACCTCGGTTCGGGCGGCGGCCTGCCCGCCCTCGTGGTGGCGGCCATGCTGGCTGAGCGCCCGGGCGCGATGGTTCATTGTGTCGAGAGCAAGCTCGGCAAGGCGGCCTTCCTGCAGGAGGCCGGCCGCCAGATGCGGGTGCCGGTGAAGGTCTGGCCCAAGCGGATCGAGGATGTGGTGGGCCGGGAGATCGTCTCGGCGGACGTTGTCAGCGCGCGCGCCCTGGCGCCACTCGCCGATCTCCTGTCGCTGGCCAATCCCTTGTTGAAAACTGGTGCGGTCGGAGTCTTTCCCAAGGGCCAAGATGTAGGGGTCGAATTGACCCAGGCCGCTAAATATTGGAGATTCAGTCATCGCTCGGTGCCGAGCGTGACCGATCCCCGAGGCACGATCCTTGTGGTGACGGACGTCCAAGCGGCACCGGCCTGACCCTCATCCGATGGACGTGGCCATGTCGCTTCTGCCCCCGAAATCCACCGGACCGCGCGTCCTGGCCCTGGCCAACCAGAAGGGCGGTGTCGGCAAGACCACCACCGCGATCAACCTGGGGACGGCCCTGGCCGCCATCGGCGAGCGCGTCCTCATTCTCGACCTCGACCCCCAGGGCAATGCCTCGACCGGTCTCGGCATCGATCGGCGCTCGCGGCAGAAGTCGACCTATGGCGTGCTGGTCGGCGATTATTCCCTTTCCGAAACGATCCAGGAGACCTCTGTCCCCCGGCTGTGCATTGCGCCGTCGACGATGGACCTCTCCGGCGTCGAGCTGGAGATCGCCGGTGAGCGGGACCGCGCCCATCGCCTGCGCCGGGCCGTTCAGAGCCTCGGCTCCGACTTCAGCTATGTGCTGATCGATTGCCCGCCTTCGCTCAACCTGCTGACCATCAATGCCATGTCGGCGGCGGATGCGATCCTGGTTCCGCTCCAGTGCGAGTTCTTCGCGCTGGAGGGCCTTTCGCAGCTCATCAAGACCGTCGAGCAGGTCAAGGCGACGCTGAACCCGTCCCTGACGATCCATGGCATCGTGCTCACCATGTATGATGCACGGAACAATCTCTCGGCCCAGGTGGTCGATGATGTCCGCCAGTTCATGGGCGACAAGGTCTACCAGACCATCATCCCGCGGAATGTGCGGGTGTCGGAGGCGCCGAGCTACGGCAAGCCGGTGCTGCTCTATGACCTCAAATGCGTCGGCAGCCAGGCCTATCTGCGCTTGGCTTCCGAGATCATCCAGCGCGAGCGCGTGCTGCGGGCGGCCTGACGATGGATTCGATTCGCCCGCGTTCTGATTTGCCCGCCGACGTCGTCACGCTGGCGTCCCGAAGGAGACAAGACATGGTGGAGGATGCCAACCGGTCGCGGCTGGGCCGCGGGCTCGCGGCGCTGATCGGCGATGTCGGCGAGGAAACCGCCGCCGTCGAGCGCGTGCGGTCGACCCGGAAGGTCCCGATCGCCTTCATCCGCGCCAATCCGCGCAATCCCCGCCGTGTCTTCCGCGACGAGGATCTGCAGGAACTGGCCGATTCCATCCGCGAGCGCGGCATCATCCAGCCCATCGTGGTGCGGGCCGTTGCCGGCGCCGTCGATGCCTATGAGATCGTCGCCGGTGAGCGCCGTTGGCGCGCGGCGCAGCGCGCCGAGCTGCACGAGGTGCCGATCCACCTGGTCGAGGTCGGGGATCGCGAGGCGCTCGAGCTCGCCATCATCGAGAACGTCCAGCGCGCCGACCTCAATCCGCTGGAAGAGGCGATGGGCTATAACGAGCTCATCGAGCAGTTCGGCTACAGCCAGACCGATCTTGCCAAGATCATCGGCAAGAGCCGCAGCCATGTGGCCAACACGCTGCGCCTGATGAAGCTGCCCGACAATGTCCAGGGCATGCTGCGCGACGGCAAGCTCACGGCTGGCCATGCCCGCGCGCTCCTCTCGGTCGAGGATCCGGCGAAGCTCGCCTCGCAGATCATCGACGAGGGCCTCAATGTCCGTCAGGTCGAGGCGCTGACCCAGGAGCAGTCCGAGCGCGCCGGCAAGCCGGTCAAGCAGCGCGAGCGGCTGGAGAAGGATGCCGACACGCGGGCGCTGGAGAAGACCCTGTCGGACGCGCTCGGCATGACCGTGACCATCGATCATCGTGGCGCGGGCGGCGAGCTGCGCATCCGCTATCGCTCGCTGGAGCAGCTCGAGGACGTCTGCCGCCGGCTGCAGGGCTGAGGCGGCTCAGCCCCGGGCGCCCTGGCGGGCGTTCGAGGCGATGCTGATGAGCAGGCGGCCGACCAGCGTCGGGGCAATCGTGGCCTTGGCGCGGGTCTCGTAGCCGGCTTCCGCGAGGCGCTGGATGATGCGGGCGAGCTTCACGCTCGTCCACAGGCCGAGCTGCCGCTCCACCGCAGGCTTGCGACGGAAGAAGATCGGCGGCTCGAACCGTTCCACGGCGACGCGGACCGGCGTGCCGCTTTCGACGATCAGCCTCACCTTGTGCATGGCGAGCGCGTGGCGGCTTGCCGCCGCAACGATCTGCGGAATGGCGATGCCCGCGGCCTCGGCGCGCAGCAGCAGCCGATCCACCTCGTCCGGCGCCCCGCCAAACGCGGCGTCGATGATCTCGTCGACCCCCATGGCGAGGCTTTCGCCGGCTACGGCGATGATGTCGGCGGCGCGGATCGTGCCGGTGCCGTGGGCATAGAGGCAGATCTTGCGGATTTCGGCGCGCGAGGCGGCGCGATCACCGCCCAAATACTGGACGAGAAGGGCGAGGGCCTGGGGCTCGAACTGCAGTTCGGCTTGTTTCGCCTCCTCCATGGCAAGACGCTTCAGATCCGCCTCGCCATCGGCGTAGCAGGCGATGACCGCTGCGCTGCCGGACCGTTCGGCCTCGGATCGCAAGGCGACGCTCTTCTTGAGATCGCCAGCCTCGATCAGGATGGTGGCGCCCTCCGGCGGGCTTGCCAGCAAGGGCGTGACGGCCGCCGCGATGGGCTTGTCGCCGGCTTTCACCCAGATGAGCCGGCGCCCGCCGAACATCGGCACCGTGCCGGCCTCGTCGGCGAGGCGGGCGGGGTCGGAGGCGAGCACGTCGCCGTCGATACGGGTGACGGAGAAGGGGTCGTCGAGGTCCGGGGCGATGCGCGTGGCGATGGCGCGGGCGCGCTCCGACACGAGACCCATGTCAGGGCCATAGACGAGGATGACCGGCCGGCGCGGATCCGGTTCGGCGACGAAACGCTCGATTTCCGCGCCCTTGAGGACGGTCACAGGCTCACCTCGGGCGGGTGGCGTACCAGCCGGCAACCTGGGTGACGATGTTCTCGGCAAGGGCCTTGGTGGCCCGCTCCTGGGCCTCGATCACGGCACGATCGGAGGCGAGGCGCTGGGCCGTGCGGTCGAAGGAGGCGCTGGCGAAGGCCGAGCCGCGGTGGATCGGCTGCGGATCGCCGATGGGCGTGACCGTGTAGTCACCGATGATGGTGACGGACTGGGCGGAGGGACGGCCGGCGGCGGTGTTGAGCGCGATCGGCACGGTGTCAACCCGCAGGGTCACGCGCAGCACATGCGTCGGGTTGGCGGCGCGACCGCCACCACCCTGGGTCAGGTAGATGAGCTCGTTGCGCAGGACGACGCCGTTGCGGCCGGGAATCTCGGGAATCTCGAGGTCGCGCAGGCCCGCCTGGGCATTGCGGCCGCCGGACACGACGGTCGGATCGCCATAAAGCGGGGTCAGGCAGCCGGCGAGGCCAGCCGCGGCGCCGCAGAGCGTGGCGACGCGGAGGAGGCGCAGCAGGGAGGTCTCAGCCCACGACATTCACGATCCTCTGCGGAACCACGATGATCTTCTTCACGGGCCGGCCTTCCAGCGCCTTCTGGACGGCGTCGAGGGCGAGGGCGGCAGTCTCGATATCCTTTTGGGCCGCCTCACGCGGGATCGTCAAGTCCGCCCGCTTCTTGCCGTTCACCTGGACGGGGAGGGTGATCGTGTCCTCCACCAGGATGGCGGTATCCACGACCGGCCAGGCCTCCTCGGCGACCAGGCCGGAATGGCCGAGCCCGGTCCAGCACTCCTCGGCGAGATGCGGCATCATCGGGGCCACGACGCGCACCAGGATGCTGCCGGCCTCGGCCAGGGCCGCGGCCATGTCCGGCTCGGCGGTCTTGCCGCGCAGCCCGTCCAGTGCCCGGGCGAGGGCGTTGGCGAGGGTGTAGATGTGCGCCACGCAGCGGTTGAAGGCGAGGCGCTCGACGTCCTGCTCGATGGCGGCAAGCGCCTGGTGGGCGGCGCGGCGGATGGCGGTCGCCTCCTCGCCGAAGGTCGCCGGGGCGGCGGCCGCGGCCTTGTGGGAGGCGATGTCGCCGACGATGCGCCAGAGGCGCTGGACGAAGCGGCTGGCGCCCTCGACGCCGGCCTCGGTCCAGATCACGTCGCGCTCGGGCGGCGAGTCCGACAGCATGAACCAGCGGGCGGTGTCGGCGCCGTAGGTGTCGATGATGTCGTCGGGGTCGACGACATTCTTCTTCGACTTCGACATCTTCTCGATAGAGCCGATCTCGACCGGCGCATTCGAGCCCTTGAGCACGGCCCGGCGCTGGTCGCCCTCACCGGTGATGGTCACCTCGGCCGGGGTCACATAGGCGCCGTCCGGGCCGCGATAGGTCTCGTGGACCACCATGCCCTGCGTGAACAGGCCGCGGAACGGCTCGTCGAGGCCGGCATGGCCGGTGGCCTTCATGGCGCGGGTGAAAAAGCGCGAATAGAGCAGGTGCAGGATCGCGTGCTCGATGCCGCCGATATACTGGTCGACGGGCAGCCAGGCATTGACCACCGCCGGATCGGTCGGCGCGTCGGTGCGCCAGGGATCGGTGAAGCGGGCGAAGTACCAGGACGAATCGACGAAGGTGTCCATCGTGTCCGTCTCGCGCCGGGCCGGCTTGCCGCAGGACGGGCAGGCGACGTGCTTCCAGGTCGGATGGCGGTCGAGCGGATTGCCGGGCTTGGAGAAGTCGGCATCGTCCGGCAGGCGCACGGGGAGCTGGTCGTCCGGCACCGGCACCGCGCCGCAGGCGTCGCAGTGAATGACCGGGATCGGGCAGCCCCAGTAGCGCTGGCGGGAGATCAGCCAGTCGCGCAGGCGGAAATTGACCTTGCGGGTGGCGACGGGCGCGTTGCCCAGCGTCGTCTTCTCGAGGCGCGTGGCGACCTCGGCAAAGGCGGCGTCGGTGGTGAGCCCGTCGAGGAAGCGCGAATTGATCATCACGCCATCGCCGTCATAGGCGGTGTCGGTGACGGCGAAATCGTCGCCCGCATCGGCCGGCTTCACGACGGTCTTGAAGGGCAGGCCGTACTTGTTGGCGAACTCGATGTCGCGCTGGTCGCCCGAGGGGCAGCCGAAGATGGCGCCGGTGCCGTAGTCCATCAGGATGAAGTTGGCGACATAGACCGGCACCTCCCACGACGGATCGAAGGGGTGGACGGCCTTGATGCCGGTGTCAAAGCCGAGCTTCTCCGCCGTCTCCAGCGTCGCCACCGAGGTGCCCATGCGGCGGCATTCCTCGGAGAAGGCGGCGAGCTCCGGATTGGTCTCGGCGGCGGCCCGCGCCAGCGGATGATCGGGGGCGATCGCCATGAACGCGGCGCCGAACAGCGTGTCCGGCCGCGTCGTGTAGATCTCGAGCTCGGAATGGCCGGCGGGCGCGGTGCCGGCCTTGAGGGCCCAGCGGACCATCAGGCCCTCGGACCGGCCGATCCAGTTCTTCTGCATCAGCCGGACCTTGTCCGGCCAGCGGTCGAGGCCGTCGAGCGCGGTCAGCAGCTCGTCGGAGAAGTTGGTGATCTTCAGGAACCACTGGGTCAGGTCGCGCTGCTCGACGAGCGCGCCCGAGCGCCAGCCGCGGCCGTCGATGACCTGCTCGTTGGCGAGAACCGTCTGGTCGACTGGGTCCCAGTTCACCTTGGCCGAGCGGCGCTCGACCAGGCCCGCCCGCATGAAGTCGGTGAACAGCTTCTGCTGGTGGGCATAGTAGGAGGGGTCGCAGGTCGCCAGCTCGCGCGACCAGTCGAGCGACAGGCCCATGCTCTTCAGCTGCGCCTTCATTGTGGCGATATTGGCGTAGGTCCATTCCTTCGGGTGGACCTTGGAGGCCATGGCGGCGTTCTCGGCCGGCAGGCCGAAGGCGTCCCAGCCCATGGGATGCAGCACGTTGAAGCCGCGGGCGCGCTTGTAGCGGGCCACCACGTCGCCCATCGTGTAGTTGCGCACGTGGCCCATATGGATGCGCCCCGACGGATAGGGGAACATCTCGAGGACGTAGTATTTCGGCCGCGGATCGTCGTTCCTCGTCTCGAAGATCTTCTTCTCGTCCCACACCGCGCGCCACTTGGGCTCGGCGGTGCGCGGGTTGTAGCGTTCGGTCGACATGATGGGCGGCACGTCCGGAAATCAGGGCAAAAGCGAGCGCGGACAACACACGAAAGGGGTCAGCGGGTCAAGGATTTGGCTGCGATGCTGGCTCCTGTGTAGCAGCCGTGCTAGCGGGAGCCGCCCGCCTGCCAGTCCGTGAGAGATGCCATGTCCGACGCCGTCAGCCGCCTTGCCGAGGTCCGCGCCGCCATTGCCGCCGCGACCGTGGAGGCGAAACGCCCGGCCGATGCGGTGACGCTGGTGGCGGTCTCTAAGACCTTCCCGATCGAGGCGATCGAGCCGGTCCTGGCCGCCGGACAGCGCGTCTTCGGCGAGAACTATGTGCAGGACGCCAAGGGCAAGTGGCCGGAGCTGCGCCAGCGTTATCCCAATGCCGAGGTCCACATGATCGGGCCGCTGCAGTCGAACAAGGCGAAGGAGGCCGTCGCGCTGTTCGACGTGATCGAGACGCTCGATCGCCCCTCGCTGGCGAAGGAACTGGCCAAGGAGGTCGCCAAGGCCAAGGCGGCCGGGGCCCGCATCCCGCGCTTCCTCGTCCAGGTGAACACCGGGGCCGAGCCGCAGAAGGGCGGCGTGCTCCCCGAGGAGGCCGATGCCTTCATCCGCGCCTGCCGTGAGGAGCATGGCCTCACCGTCGAGGGGCTGATGTGCATTCCGCCCGCCGACGAGCCGCCGGCGCCGCATTTCGCCCTGCTGACGACCATGGCGCGCCGCAACGGCCTGTCCGTCATCTCCATGGGCATGAGCGCCGATTATCCGATCGCCATCGCCATGGGCGCGACCCATGTCCGCGTCGGCAGCGCCATTTTCGGTGCGCGCGGCTGAGCCTTACGAGCGATTGGCATAGGTGGCGTTGCCGAGGCCCGTGCCGATGGTGACGACGCCCCACTCCTTCACATCCTGCATGTCCGGGACCTCGCTCAGGCCCTGAACCACCGCGTCATTGTGCATGATGACCACCGTCTCGTGCTCGCCGATGGTCGGGATCGCCTTGGTGAGGGCCGCGGGCAGGTTGAAGTGCTCGCTCTCCCAGTTGCCGCCCGGCAGGTTCTGGCCGCCGCGGTCGATGGACCCGTCCTCCTCGATGATGCCGGGGCAGCCGATGCCGATGACCGGGGCGAGCGTCAGGCCTTCCTTGCCGGCGCGGGCGATGAGGTCCTGGAGGATGCCCGCCAACCGCTCCACCGCGGCCGTCCGCGAGGGCTCGTCATCGGCGTGGCGCCAGAGTTCGGAGCGCCAGACCTCGGCCTTGGACAGGTCCGCGGCCTTCTTCAGGTTTAGCGCCACGACCCCGGCGCGGATGTTCGTGCCGCCGATGTCGATGGCGAGAAGGCCGTCATGGCCTGACAGGGTCCAGGCCGGCATGAGATGCGCCGCGCCGATCAGCCCCGCCTCGTCGGGATGGTGGCGGATGGGGCGCATGGCCACGTCGATGCCGTCCGCCTTCAGCAGGATGCCGGCGCGGGCAATGGCCAGTTCGCCGATGCGGCTGTTGCGAAAGCCGCCGCCGACCGCGATGCGCTCGACGCCGCCCCAGCCCTTGGTGCGGCGGAAGCGGCGGATGACGCCGGCGAGCTCCTGGGCGAAATCCTCCACCGCGCCGTGGACCACGGCGGCCAGCTCCGTGTCCTCGCCCATCAGGGCCTTGTCGAGCTGCTTCTTGCCGATTTCGGCGGTTTCCACGTCGCCGAAGGGGTCGGCGTCAAGCTTGCCGAGGCGGTCGCGCCATTCGTCGAGTTTGGCCTGGAACGCCCGCTTGCTGGCGCGGTCGCCGATGAAGCCGTCCTTGTCGCGGAGTTCGAGATTGTAGCCGGTCACGGTGACGGAGGGCAGGTCGGCGGCGCCATGGCCGGCCACCGGCTGCCGGGCACGCGCGGGCGGCTCGCCCTTCTTCTCGGGTTTGTCGGTCTTCTTCGCGGCGGCCTTGGCCATGGAAGCTCACCCCTCTCGCGCCCATCGAGAGGCAACAACGTCAGGCGAAAGCCTGCGTTCCTTCGCGCCCTCGCCGGGCCCGCGGGAACCATCCGGGCCGCGGCACGTTGTGACCGCGTCGGACGACGCCGGACCTCCTGGCGCGTCACGCCATGCATGGAGGCGGGAGCTCGTGGGTCGATGTCGGGAAGCGCGGGGGCGGGATTGCATCGCCCCACCGCAGAACGGGTGGCGCCCATGCTTCTGATGCCCACGCTGGGAGCCATGGCGGCGGATGTCGCGCGGCGCGTCCTGGCTGAGCCGGACCGCTATGCCCTCTACTCCGATTTCGACGGCACGTTGGTGGAGATCGCGCTGCGGCCGGAGGATGTCCTGGTGCCGCCCGACCTGCCGATGCGGCTGGCGCGTGTCCGCGCCATGCTGGGCGGCGCTTTTGCCCTCATCACCGGCCGGTCGCTTCGGGAAATCGAAGCCCATGTGGGCGATGCCGGCCTCGAGGCCTCCGGCCTGCACGGCATCGAGTTCCGCTTCGATGATGAGGCGGCCCGGGCGCCGGCCCGCGAGGCACCGCATCACCTCATCGCCGAGGTCGTGGGCATCGTCGCCGCCGATCCGGGCCTACGTCTGGAACACAAGGGCCCGATCCTTGCCGTCCACTACCGCGAGGCACCGGCGGCCGGCGGCCGGGTGAAGATTGCCCTCGAACAGGCGGTCGCCGCCTTGCGCCTGCCCTATCACCTCAAGGAGGGGCGCGCCGTCGTCGAGATCATCCCCAACGGCACGTCGAAGGGCACGGCCCTCGCCGATTTCATGCGCCGCACGCCCTATGTCGGGCGCATCCCCATCATGATCGGCGACGATCGCGCCGATGAGGATGCCTTTGCCGTGGCCGAGGCCGCCGGCGGGCTCGGCCTGAAGGTCGCGGGCGAGCATTTCCGCGGCGGCGACGAGCCGTTCCGCAATCCCGGCGAGGTCAGGGCCTTCCTGGCCCTGATCGCCGCCGGGCCGGCCCGCTGACAGGCAGGAACGATGACCGCAGCCCTCCCGACCCCGTCCGAGACACGCCCCGCGCCGCCCGACATGGCGGTGATCGGCAACAGCACGATCGCGGCGCTGATCGACCAGCGGGCGAAGATCGTCTGGACCTGCTGGCCGCGGATCGACGGCGACCCGCTCTTCTCCTCACTGATCGGCGGCGCCGATCCGGAGCGGGGCTTCCTAGCGGTGGAACTCGACGGCCTTTCGGCCACCAGCCAGTCCTATGAGCGCAACACGGCGGTCCTGGTGACGGTGCTCACCTCCGCCGATGGGTCGTCGGTGCGGATCACCGACTTTGCGCCGCGCTTCAAGCAATATGGTCGCATCTTCCGTCCGCCGATGATCCTGCGGCGGATCGAGCCCATGTCCGGCACGCCGCGGGTGCGGGTCCGGATGCGGCCGACCATGGATTATGGGCGCCACCTCGCCCGGCCGATCCCCGGCTCCAACCACATCCGCTATGTGAGCGACGCCGGGGCCGTGCGCCTCACCTCGGACGTGCCCGTCGCCTACCTGTCCTCCGAAGGGCAGTTCGTTCTGACGCGCCCGATGACCCTGATCATCCACGCCGACGAGACCTTTCCGAACGCCATCGAGGACGTCTGGTTCGCCTTCCTGCGGTCGACGCGGCAGTACTGGTTCGATTGGGTCCGCTACCTCTCGATTCCCTTCGAGTGGCAGGACGCGGTCATCCGCGCGGCGGTGACGCTGAAGCTGTGCTCGTCGGAAGAGACCGGCGCCATCGTTGCGGCCCTGACCACCTCGATCCCCGAGGCTCCCGGTACGGGCCGCAACTGGGACTACCGCTTCTGCTGGCTGCGCGACGCCTATTTCACCGTCCATGCCCTGAACAAGCTCGGGGCGACGCTGACCATGGAGCGCTTCCTCGACTACATGCGCTCGGTGATCGCCTCGGAGAAGGGCTATCTCAAGCCGGTCTACGGCATCGTGCCGGAGCAGTCGCTGGACGAGTGGATCTCGGATGCGCTGACCGGCTTCAACGGTGATGGTCCCGTGCGCATCGGCAATGCCGCGGCCGAGCAGGTCCAGCACGATGTCACGGGCAGCCTGATTCTCGCGGCCTCGCAGATGTTCTTCGACCACCGCCTGCCCAAGCTCGGCGACGAGGCGCTGTTCCGCGAGCTGGAGCAGCTCGGCGAGATGGCGGCGGCCAAGGCTTTCGAGCCCGATGCCGGCATCTGGGAATATCGCGGCCGCCAGGCGATCCACACCCATTCCGCCGCCATGTGCTTCGCCGCCTGCGACCGCCTCGCGCTGATCGCCGGCAAGCTGGAGCTCGGCGACCGCCAGACCTATTGGCGCGCCCATGCCGAGCGCATCCGCGAGGCGATCCTCACCCGGTCATGGAATGAGGAGCAGGGCTTTTTCGCCGCCAGTTTCGACGGGTCCAGCGCCGATGCGAGCACGCTGCTCCTCGCCGAGCTCGGTGTCGTCGCCGCCACCGATCCGCGCTTCGTCAGCACCGTCGAGCGGCTGCAAAAGCGCCTCGTCCGCCATGGTTTCCTGCTGCGCTACGACGAGCGGGACGATTTCGGCACGCCGGAGACCTCGTTCAACATCTGCACCTTCTGGCTGGCCGATGCGCTCCACGCCATCGGGCGGAAGGACGAGGCGCGCGCGCTGTTCGAGGCGCTGCTCGCCCGCCGCAACCATGTCGGCCTGCTCTCCGAGGACATCGACCCGATCACTGGGCGGCTCTGGGGCAATTTCCCGCAGACCTATTCGATGGTCGGCATCATCGTCACAGCCATGCGGCTGTCGCGCGAGTGGGTCCACTGAGGGTCGGGGAACCGCGCCCTCACGGACCGGTTGAGTTTTGGAACCGCAGCCAGCCCGGCTGCGGCAGCACGTGAAGGAGGGGGCGCCCACGGCCAACGCCCCGACATGTCATGCGTCGAGCGCCCCGCGGCATCCTGCTCATCGGTCTCGTCCTTGTCGGCCTGGCGGCGTTCCTTGCCGCGCTGGTGCCGCTGACCAATGGCGTGATCGAGCAATGGGCGCGGCGCGATGTGGAGCTGCGCTCGGAACTCGTCGTCAATTCGATCCGCGACCGGGTGGAGCGGGAGATGGCGGACCGGCCCGAGGCGCTCGGCGCCTTCTTCGAGCGCCTGACCGGCGATGAGCGGATCCTGGCGCTGGGCCTCTGCGATCCTGCGGGCCGCATGCGGGTTGCGACGGCCCGGATGCCGACCGGCGTCGACTGCCGGCTCGAGGGCTCCTCCCTGACGCCGCGTTTCGTCCGGACGCGCCTTGCCGGCGAGCGCGTCCTCGTCGGCGTGTTCCCGATCGCAGGCTCGAACCCGGCAAGCCTCGTCGTGCTGCATGAACTCGCCTTCGTCGCCGACCGGATCGGTGAGGCGCGCTGGTACCTCGCCCTGCTCGGGTTTGCGCTGCTGGTCGGTGTCGGCGGCGTCGGAACGGTCCTGGTCCTTGCCTCGCAGCGGCGCGACATGCGCGCCCTTCTCACCGGGTTGCACGAGCTGCGCGCTGCGCGGCCCGACCGGCGGCCGCTCATGGATCCGGCGACGCGCGAGGAAAGCCGCGAAATCCGCGGCCTGCTCCGCGATTTCCGCGAGACCATGCGGCGCGAGGACGGCAGTCCGGTGGAATGGTCGCCCTCGACCCTCCAGGACCTCTTGGAGAAAGAGCTGCCGGACGCCGAGGTCTTCGTGGTCTCCAACCGCGAGCCCTACATCCATAACCGTGTCGGCGACCGCATCGTGGTGCAGCGGCCGGCCAGCGGGCTTGTCTCGGCGCTGGAGCCGGTGATGCGCGCCTGCGGCGGCGTCTGGGTCGCCCATGGCTCGGGATCGGCGGATCGCGAGACCGTCGATGCCGAGGATCACGTGGCGGTGCCGCCGGGCAAGCCGGCCTACCGGCTGCGCCGCGTGTGGATCAGCGACGAGGAGCAGGAGGGCTACTATTACGGCCTCGCCAATGAGGGGCTCTGGCCGCTCTGCCACCTCGCCTATGTGCGCCCGATCTTTCGCGAGGCCGACTGGCAGCACTATGTCGCCGTGAACCAGCGCTTCGCCGATGCCGTGGTCCGCGAGGCGACCCGGCCGGACCCGGTCATTATGGTGCAGGACTATCACTTCGCCCTGCTGCCGCGGATGATCCGCGAGCAGCTGCCCAAGGCGACGATCCTCACCTTCTGGCACATTCCCTGGCCGAACGCGGAAGCCTTCGGCATTTGCCCGTGGAAGGAGGAGATCATCGCCGGCCTCCTCGGCTCGACGGTGCTGGGCTTTCACACCCAGGCCCATTGCAACAATTTCTTCGAGACCGTCGATCGCTTCATGGAGAGCCGCATCGACCGCGACCACCGCTCCGTCGTCTTCGGCGGGGAGGAGACGATGGTCCGGCCCTATCCCATCTCGATCGAATGGCCGCCTGCGGCGCTGGCCTCGCAGCAGCCCGTCGAGGTTTGCCGCGCGGCGGTGCGCGAGCGCTTCGGCCTGCCGGCGGAGATGCGGATCGGGGTGGGTATCGAGCGCTTCGACTACACCAAGGGCATCCTCGACCGATTGCAGGCCATCGACGAATTGCTGACCCGCCAGCCCGAATGGAAAGGGCGCTTCACCTTCCTGCAGATCGTCGCGCCGACCCGGTCGAAGCTGGCGAGCTACACGGCGCTGCAGGCCGAGGCGATCCGCATCACCGAGGAGGTGAATGCCCGCCACGGCAGGGAGGGCTACCAGCCGATTCACCTGGTCATCCGCCATCACGAGCCGGACGAGGTCTACGAGCTGTTCCGCGCCGCCGATGTCTGCGTGGTGTCGAGCCTCCACGACGGCATGAATCTCGTTGCTAAGGAGTTCGTCGCCGCCCGTGATGACGAGCAGGGCGCCCTGGTGCTGTCGCGCTTTGCGGGAGCGTCCTCCGAGCTGTCGGAGGCACTCATCATCAATCCCTATGACGTGCAGGGGATGGCTGAGGCGCTCGGGCGCGCGCTGGTGATGCGCGAGGACGAGCAGCGCGAGCGCATGCGCCTCATGCGCGCGCATGTGCGCGAGCGGAACGTCTACCGCTGGGCCGGCCAGATCCTCCTCGACGCCTCGCGCCTGAGGAAGCGCCAGCGCGTGCAGGAGTTCGAGGCGGCGGACTGATCGCCCGTCCCTCGGAAACTCCCGCGCCCCTGCCGCGTTGGCGGAAGCAATCCCGAGGGGCGGAGGCGAGCGACGTGACCACACGGCCGGCAGCGGGCGAGGCCCCGATCATCGAGACCGACATCCCCGCCCGGCTCGACCGGCTCCCCTGGGGCCGTTTCCACACCCTCGTCGTCACCGCCCTCGGCATCACCTGGATCCTCGATGGGCTCGAGGTGACGCTCGCCGGCACGGTGGCGGGCGCCCTCAAGGCGAGCCCGACGCTCCAGTTCAGCAATGCCGATGTGGGCCTTGCCGGCAGCGCCTATCTCGCCGGCGCCGTGCTCGGCGCGCTGTTCTTCGGCTGGCTCACCGACCGGCTCGGCCGCAAGAAGCTCTTCTTCATCACCCTGACGGTCTATCTCCTCGCCACCGCCGCCACCGCCTTCTCGTGGAACCTGTGGAGCTTCATGCTCTTCCGCTTTCTCACCGGGGCGGGGATCGGCGGCGAATATGCCGCCATCAACTCGACCATCCAGGAGCTTGTGCCAGCCCGGGTGCGCGGCTGGACCGATCTCGTCATCAACGGCTCGTTCTGGGTGGGCGCGGCGCTGGGGGCCCTCGGCGCCGTCGTCCTCCTTGACCCGGCGGTGCTCTCGCCCGACCACGGCTGGCGGGCGGCCTTTCTCATCGGCGCGCTGCTCGCCCTCGTCATCTTCCTCATGCGGCTCTGGCTGCCGGAAAGCCCGCGCTGGCTGATGACCCATGGCCGCATCGCCGAGGCCGAGGCCATCGTCGCCGGCATCGAGCAGCGCATCCGCGCCGAAGGCCTGTCGATCCCCGATACGCCGCTCGCGAAGGTGCGCCTGCGCAGCCGCAGCTCCACCCCGCTCGCCGAGGTCGCCGGAGTGCTCATCCGCCGTCACGGCCGCCGCGCCATGGTGGGCCTCGCCCTGATGGCGGCGCAGGCCTTCTTCTACAACGCGATCTTCTTCACCTATGCGCTGGTGCTGACCGATTTCTACGGCATCCCGGCAGAGAAGGTCGGCTGGTACATCCTGCCCTTCGCGCTGGGCAATGTCCTCGGCCCCATCGTCCTCGGCCGGTTCTTCGACACCTGGGGCCGCCGGCCGATGATCGCGCTGACCTGCACCGTTTCCGGCGCGCTGCTCGCCATTACCGGCTGGATGTTCGCGCAAGGGATGCTCACCGCGCAGACCCAGACCCTGTGCTGGATGGCGATCTTCTTCTTCGCCTCTGCCGCGGCCAGTTCGGCCTATCTCACCGTCGCCGAGACCTTCCCGCTGGAGCTGCGCGCCATGGCCATCGCCGTGTTCTATGCCATCGGCACCGGCATCGGCGGGGTCGTCGGCCCGGCGCTGTTCGGCGCGCTGATCGAGACGGGATCGCGATGGTCGTTGTTCGGCGGCTACCTGCTCGGCGCGGCGCTGATGATCCTGGCCGCCGGTGTCATGCTGGCCTTCGGCATCGCCGCCGAGCGGCGCACGCTGGAGGAGATCAGCCGGCCGCTGTCGCATGTCGACTGACAATCCCACCCGGCGCATGGCCGGGTCCCGCGCCGACGGCTGGCTCTCCGCGCGTATTGGCGAACAATACAGGCGTTCCGAAAATTGCAGAGAGCCTTCCCGTGACCCTCCAGCAGCCGGCCTTCGAGCGGCGGTACCAGGCGCCCGAGCGCGAGCCCATCATCGAGGTCGACGAGCGGCTGTTCCTGAAGTCCGCGGCGCGGTCCTTCTACGTGCTGGAGGCCTTTGCCCGCAGCCCGCGTCCGCTCTCCCTCGCCGAGGTGGCGAAATCCGCCAAGATCTCGAAGAGCGCGGCGCAGCGCGTGGTCCAGACCCTGCTCGTGCTCGGCTATCTCGAACGGTCGGCGACCGGCACCGGCGTCGTGCCGGGCCGGCGCATCCTCGACCGGTCCTTCGACTATCTCAGGTCCAATCCGCTCATCGAGCGGGCCTCGCCCATCGTCACCGAGCTGCGCAAGACCACCGGCGAGCGCGTCGACTTCAGCCTCTTCGATGACGTGACGATCCTTTACGCGCTGCGCCTGCAGAGCAAGCGCGAGACCTTCTACGCAACGCTTGCCGGCCGGCGGATGCCGACCTTTGCGACCGCCGGCGGGCGGGCCATGCTGGCCTGCCTCGACGAGCGCCATGCCGACGACATCCTCCGCCGTTCGCGCCTCGTGCCGCTGACCCCCCGCACCCTGGTCGATCCCGACCAGATCCGCGCCCGCATCGCCGAGGCGCGCCGCGACGGTTATGCCTGCGTCCAGGAGGAAAGCCTCATGGGCGAGATCGTCGTGGCGGCCGCCGTGGTGAAGGATCGCTCCATGCCGGTCGGCGCCATCCATGTGGCCGGTTCGCTTGCCGACTGGTCGCCGGAGGAGTTCCGCAAGCGCTTCGCCCCGCTGGCCATCGAGGCGGCGCGGGCGCTGGCCGGATGATGCTCGCGGCATCGTGATACCCAAGCGTTTTCCCTCATCTTGCTGCGCTGCAGCAGGCCGCCCACGTCAGGGTCCTTCCTTTCACGGCGCCATGCCGTTTCGATGACTTTGGAGTTTCCAATGAGCCAGGATGCCAGCCCGCTCTTTCAACCCTTCACCCTGGGCGACCTCGTCCTGCCCAACCGCATCGTCATGGCGCCGCTGACGCGCAACCGCGCCACGCCCGGCACCGTTGCCGCCAATGCGCTGACCGCCGCCTATTACAAGCAGCGCGCCGCCGCCGGCCTGATCATCTCGGAGGGCACGCAGGTCTCGCCCCAGGGCCAGGGCTATCTCAACACGCCCGGCCTCTACAGCCCCGAGCAGATCGCCGGCTGGAAGACCGTGACGGACACGCTGCACGCTGCCGGCGGGCGCATCTTCGCGCAGATCTGGCATGTCGGCCGCGTCTCGCATTCCTCGCTGCTGAATGGCGGCGTGCCGGTGGCGCCCTCCGCCATTCCCGCCAAGACCAAGACCTATGTCGCTGATGGCTTTGCCGACGTGACCCCGCCGCGCGCGCTGGAGACGGCCGAGATCCCCGGCGTCGTCGCCGAATATGCCCAGGCCGCCGCCAATGCCCTGAAGGCGGGCTTCGACGGCGTCGAGATCCACGGCGCCAATGGCTATCTCATCGACCAGTTCCTGAAGGACGGCGCCAACCAGCGCACCGACGGCTATGGCGGTTCGCCGGAGAACCGCGTGCGCTTCGGCCTCGAAGTGGTCGACGCCATCCTCAAGGTCTTCCCCAAGACCCGCCTCGGCATCCGCCTGTCGCCGGTGAGCCCGGCCAACGACACGGTCACGTCCGATCCGGCGCAGGTCTTCGGCCTCTTCGTCTCCGAGCTGTCGAAGCGCGGGATTGCCTTCATCCACGTGATCGAGGGCGCGACCGGCGGCCCGCGCGACAATGTCGCCTTCGACTGGGCGGCGATCCGCAAGGCCTTCTCCGGCGCCTATATCGCCAACAATGGCTATACCCGCGACCTCGCCATCGACGCGGTCTCGGCCGGCCGGGCCGACCTTGTCGCCTTCGGCCGCCCCTTCATCGCCAATCCGGACCTGGTCGAGCGCCTGCGCACCGGCGCGCCGTTGAACGAGCTCGATCGCGCCACGCTCTATGGCGGCGGCGAGAAGGGCTACACCGACTATCCGACGCTCGACGCGGCCTGATCGCCTCAGACCCTGAACAGCAAAAGGCCCCGCTCAACGGCGGGGCCTTTCGCGTTTCGGGGCTGTGAGCCGGGACTACCAGATCCGGTGGCCGAAGATGGCGACCTCCACCTCCTCGTCGCGCTGCGTGCCACCGAGGACGGCGGCGGCGCAGGCGGCCACGAGGCCGATGAGCATGCCAACGGCGAGGGTGAAGCCGGCGATGACCGAGGCCTTGCGGGCCTTGTCGGCGGCATCGCGGGCGCGAATCTCGAGGTCACGGGCCTCGTTCACCGCCTCCGTTACGCGCTGGCGGGCATCTGCCTCGGTGGCGCCGGTGCGGGCCGAGACGATCCCGGCGAGATAGTCACGGTCGCGGGTCGTCAGCTCGCGGTTCCGGACGACGCTGGCGAAGACCCGGGCGAGGTCGGCCCTGAGCGCCGCATCATCACCGCGGGCGGCGTCCGGCGCGGGCGTCGCGCCGGGAACCGGCCGCAGCAGCAGGGCGGTCGCCGTCTCCGAGGGGTTGATGGCTGCGGTGGCGCTGCTCGACGGGCCGCTCATCGCCGCTCCCGCCCCGGCCGCACCACCGGCCGCGATCCGGCTGGCATTGCCGGCGGCGACCGTGCCGCCGAAGGCCGCCAGGATCGCCATCATGATGATGCCGATGGCCCACATGAGCAGGCCGTGGGCGCCGTCGTCGAAGCGGTTGTGCTCACCCCGCATGGCGACGCCGCTCCTCAGCCGGGCCGCGAGATAGCCGCCGGCGGCGAAGCTCATGATCTGCACCACGACCGACCAGTAGCCGACGAAGACGAGGCTCGACCACAGGCTGATGCCGCTGTTGGGCCAGGGCGAGGTCAGCGAGAGGCCGACCGCCCCGCCAAAGGCGATGGCGATGGTGCCGAGGGCCGCCGCGACCAGCGCGCCGGCAATGACAGGGCCCCATTCGATCCGCGCGGTGGCGGCCGGCGAGGCGGAAGCAAGGATGGTCGCCATGGTTCACCTCAGGCCGAGCAGGGAGAGGATGGCGAGGACGATGACGATCAGGCCGACCAGATAGACGATGCCGTTCATGGGGGTTCTCCTCAGCGCGCGTCAGGCATCTTGATGGTCAGGCTGGTGCTCGGGCCCCCGCCCAGGCGGCCGGTTCCGAAGAGCACCGCGGCTCCGACGAAGATCACCAGCATTGCGCCCACCAGGACGCCCAGGACGCCGCTCGCGCCCCCACCACCATCAGCCATGTCCGCCTCCTTCGAGGATCAATCCTCGTCGGCAGGGCTAACCGGATGCGACGCGCGCAGTTCCTATCGGCCCGGCGCCATCGCGGTGGACGGGCTTTGGGCTGCGCTTTGCGACTGGGGGGAGGTTGGCGGGCAGGGCTGGTTCAACGCCTCCCGCCGCGAGACAGTCGCTTATCCGACGCTGCGCGAGGCGCTCGGTGTCGCGTTCGACCTTGAATGGACGGACAGGACCGTCCCTTCACCGGCAAGGATCGCCCGGCGCTGGATCATCGAGCCTGACGGAGCAAGGGTTGGATGCTCCCGGATCCTCCTCCTGACGCGGCATCTTGTAGAGCTGGAGAAGAGCACCCGCCATGGTGGCGTGAACGTCCTGCACCATGTCAGGCGGTGTCACCATGGGGCCGAAGCCTGGATCTCCATCAAGGCCGGTTGTCGCCTCCCCTCCTGCTGGCCGATCAGCTTCCCCGAGGCGCGCTTCCAGCTGCCACATATGGCGCAGAGCCGCCGTCCTGACGGCCGAGGGCACGGCCGGATCCATGAAGGCCGACAGGGGCTGACCGGGACGAAGCTCGTGAAGCCGCGGGAGATGCGCCGGCCAGGCCGGAACGACGGATGGCGGCCGGCCCTGAACCTCCGGCATCGTGCTTGAGGGCGAGCGGCTTGCCGTGGAGACGCCGATCGTGGCGGCAAATGGCTGGACGGCTTCAAGAGACACGCGTTTGGGGCGGAGCCTGGGGGATGTCGTTCCATTCGCCGGGAACTGCGTCGCCACGATCAGGACGGTGATGCAGAAGAGGGCGAGGGCCATATCGCCCGCGGATGATGGCGCCGTTCCCAACAGGTTTGCGGCGGACGACACTGTGGTCGGGGGAGGCATGGAACTGCCGGGCATGGAAGCTCCTCGTTCACAGGAGGCCCGGATCGGATCGGAGCCTCACCGGGGTGCGCGTTGAGAGTTTCGGGTGCTTCGCTGAACTGAACGCGATGGACCGCATCGAACGGCCAAAGGCGAAGCAGCTTGAAAGCCGCGACCCAACCGTCGCAGGTCGATCATGACCCTCGACGAACGCAGGCACATCAGTCGGAGCGCAGGGATGAGACTACCGTGGCGGCGCGGGCCGGGAAGCGGGACATTCCGTAACGGAAAATACGCTATGCTGCACTGCCGAAGGGCTGCGCTTAGCCGCCCATCGTCTCGAACCGCACTTTTGGCCTGCCCGGCATTTGGTGACCGGGGCGAACGCCGCCAGCGATGCCATGACCGCAGATCAAGCCGGTTTCGAGCAAACGCTGTTGGAAATCGCGCAGACATCAATGATGGTGTTGCCGCAATGGTCGATCATGCAAGCCACCCGCGTCTCGATAGCTTCTTCGAACCGTCCTGGATGCGGGGCAACGAAAAGCACTTTCGCCTTTGGCGTTCATGCGTTGCGGAGATGATTGGCGCTCCGATCGCGTATGAATATGTCCGCCGCCCCGTGGCGTTCGACGAGACGCACCCTGGTCTGTCCGCCATCAAGAGCCTGCCGTTCCTTGAAGCCCGCATTATCGACCCGGCTTGGCGACAGCCGACGGTGGCTGAGCGCCTCGGCTTATGGGGCGCATTGCCCGAAGAGCCCTTGCTGGTCCTGGTTCTCCTCACGGTACCGGGAGGCGTCTTTCAGGCGCGACATGCCAAAGCGATTGCCAAGCGCCTTGATGAGCTCGATGAGTTAATCCATTTCGTCGGTCAAGGCTGGCATACCCATACCCATGAAGTGGCGCGGCAGTTCTTTCATGCGCTGGCCAAGACAAACGAGGATGTTCGGGTGGTCGGAAGCTATGAGCCAAGCGGAACAATCGATCTGCATACCCTGCCATCTATAGCTGGACTATCGTAACACCTGGATGCCGTTGATCACCGCGGAGTCAGGCCAGATCAGCTGCGATCAAGACTCCCTGTTGCACGTCAGCCGTCTGCCGCAAGACCGTTGAGCGCTTTGCTGGTGCCTTGCTGTGGGGCGAGCGGCGCGGTGGGACACCATCACCCCCCGCATTCGGCGATTGAGCGGGCCACCCCCACCGCGACGCAGGCGATCGAGACAGGGGCGCCCCCTCGCGCGGGCTCCGGCCAGGCGAAGCATCATCCTGGCGCCCTGTCCGCGATGGTCCGGGACCAGACACTACCGTCCGATCCGGGCCCAACGGCAGACCCCTGTAGAGCCTCGTTCCTTCGCGAGGGGGCGCGGAGGTTCAGACCAGTGGTGAAGACGGCGTTGGGGAGCCGGCGCCAAGCCGAAACGCCGTTAGGGCAAATGGCGGAACGGCCGATTTTTCCCGGCAATATCAAAGGTCTTTGGCGGTCCCGAAGGGATTCGAACCCCTGACCTTCGGTTTAGGAAACCGCTGCTCTATCCTGCTGAGCTACGGGACCGGCGCGCTCTCTATCTCATGGCCCATGGCCGGCGGGCAAGCGCCGGCCGGCCGCCTCAGCCGCCGAAGAGCGAGGCGCGCTTCGGCTTGGCGGCGAGGTCCGGGCCCGGATCGTCCGGGGGCCGGGCGATCGGGAACACCGTCTCGGTGGGCACCGGGCGCGGCTTTTGGGCGGAGACGAGGGTCTGCGGCGCTGCCGGTTCGGCCTCGGCGGGGGTCGTTGCGGCGGCAGGAGCCGGCGCGGCGACGGGTTCGGCAGGCGGCGCGGGCACGACCTCGGGAGTGACCGGGACGGCCTCGATGGTCTTGGCCTCCACCGCTTGCGCCTCGATCATCACCGCCGGCTGCTCGCTCTCGTGGTGGTCGGCGAGGACATCGTCGACCTGCAGCACGGGACCGCCGATCTCCGCCACCGGCACCTTCCATTCGAAGGCATCGAGGCGGCCGGAGACGAGGGAGGCGGGGAACCAGACATCCGAGGCCTGGCCATCGGCAGTCCAGACCGGGTCGCGGGCGGCGCGCAGGGCGCGAGCCATCCATTCGCGGGCGCGGCCATGGTCGCCGCCGTCCTTGGCGGAGAGCTCGGCCATGAGCAGGCAGGCGCGCTGGGTCGGGCTGTCCGCGACGAGCGGTTCCAGCGCCTTGCGGGCGCGCTCGAACTCGCCGGCATCGATGGCGGCGCGGGCCACGGCCATGGCGCCCTCGGGATGGGAGGGCACGAGGCGGGCGAGATGTTCGACGCGCTTCAACTCATCGAGGCGGGAATCGCCGCGCCGGGCATGGGCAAAGACCTCGGCGATGTCGGGATGCGGTGTCGCCTTCCAGGAGGCTTCGAGGACGCGCGAGGCCTTGCGGGCATCGCCATCGGCGGCGAGGAGGCGGCCGGCCACCACGGCGGCGGGCACCAGGGTCGGGGCGAGGCCGTGGGCTTCGAGCGCCAGCGCCTTGGCGCCGGCGGGATCGTGGTCCTCGGCGGCCATGGCCTTGGCCGTGAGGAGGACGGCGCGCAGGCGCTTGGCCTTCTCCCGGTCGATGGTGCGGGCGGCATATTGGCGTTCGATGCTGGTCAGGGCGCCATCCCAGTCGCCAGCGAGCGTCTGGCTCTCCAGAACGGCCTGGCTCGCCCAGGCGGCGGAGGGCGCGTCCTTGACCGCCTCCTCGGCAATGGCGCGGGCGGCCGGCTGGTCGCCGCGGCGCTGGGCCTCGACATAGAGGCCGCGCAGGCCGAGCAGGCGGGTTTCCTGGCTCTCCACCATGGTGCGGAAGGCCTGTTCGGCGCCGCCACGGTCGCCGGAGAGCTGGGCGGTCTGCGCCTTGAGCAGCAGGGTCAGCGGCTGGCCGGGGGCGAATTTCTCGGCGTCATGGGCGTGGCGCTCGGCGGCGCGGCGATCACCGGCGCCAACCGCGAGGATGCCGCGGGTCACCGCCTCGCTGCCCTTGCGGGCACGGCGGCGGCGCATGGCGCGGCGCGCCATGGCGGGGCTGGTGAGCAGCCATTTGGCGATGGCGATCAGGGCCATGGCGACGGCCGCCGCGGCGACGAGCGCGACGATGCCGGTGAGCACCTCGAACTCGATGTGCCGGCCGAGCCAGACGATGGAGACGGTGCCGGGCTGGTCGGCGACCCAGGCGGCGCCGAAGGCCAGCAGCCCGAGCAGGACGAGGAAGAGGACGACGCGAACCATTTTGCTCTCCTCAGCCCCCGCCCATGGCGGTGGCGGCCTCGGCCGACAGGCGGCGCAGCGTGGTGTCCGCGCCGAGCCGCGCCCGCGCCTCGGCAGCGAAGGCGGCGGTGGAAGTCTTCACCCGTTCCGGCAGCTTGTCGAGGTCGGCGAGGGCGCCGGCGAGATCTGAGCGGCGGAGCTTGGCCTCGATGCGGGCGATGACGGTCGGCACGTCGTCGCCGGCCGCCTCACCCACCGGGCGCACGCGGATGAGACTCTGGGCGCTGGCGGTGAGGCGGTCGAGGAGCGAGCCGTCCGACGCAGGCGGGGTGGCGGCCTTCAGCAGCTCCGGCGCCAGCGCGGTGAAGCGCTGGGTCAGGGCGGCGATGGTGGGAAGCCCGCGTTCGGCCTGGGTCTCGAGCGCTGCAACGGTATCCGCCGGCAGGCCGAGGGCGGCGGCGGCGCGCAGCTCCGCGGCATAGGACTGGCCGCGTTCGACCGCGGCCCGCAGAGCGCCGAGGCTGACGACGAGGGCGGCGCGGCGGCCGGAATCGCCGGCCTGGCCACGGGAGGTTTCGAGCGAGGAGACCTTCGGGGCGAGTTCGGTGAGCGCGGTGCGGGCGGCGCGGATCTGGGCGTCGAGCTCGGCGATCCGGCGCTCGCCGGCGTCTCGGGCCGCCGTCACGGCACTGGCGATCCGCTGGTCGATGTCGGCCGGGCTGATGGCCGGCGCGGCCGGCGCGTCCGCAGGGCGGGCCGAGAGGCGCGCGATCTCGGCCTTGAGGCTGTCGATCTCGCTGCGCAGGGGCGTCAGGTCCACGGCGGGAGCGGCTGCGCCGGAGGCTGCGGTACCGCCAGTGGCGGCCGGCCGCTGTTCCAGCGTCGCGAGGCGGCTTTCGAGCGTCGCACGGGCGGCATCAAGCGCCTCGATCCGGCGGGTGAGCGGCGCGAGGTCCGGGGCGGCCGGCGCCGGGGTGGCGGCGGGGCGCGCCGCGACCTGGCGGAGCTGGGTCTCCAGCGCTTCGATCCGCGCGTCGCGGGCCGTGCCATCGCCGGCCGGGAGAGTCACGAGGCCGGTGGAGACAGCGCCCACGCCAAGGCCGCCAGTCAGCAGAGCGCCGACAATGCCGGCAGCGACCAGCCGCCCGAAGCCGCCCGAGGCCGGAGCCGGGTCGGCGGGAGCGGGCGGCGGCGGAGACTCGGCTGCCGCGACGATGGGATCGGGCGCGATGGTGTCGGCGTGGGCGGCATCGGCGTGAGGCGCCTCGATGGTCGGTGCCTCGGTCGATTCCGCAGCGACCGGCGCCGTCGCCTCGGCCGTGATGGGCTCCTTTGCCGCGGTTTCAGCCTCTGCCGGGGCCGATGGCTCGTCGGACGGCGTCGTGGGCGCGTCCAGCGCCGGTGTTTCGGAGGCAGGTGCTTCGGCACCGGCCGAATCGGTGACCGGAGGCGTCACATCCGCCGCTTCCAGCGTGATGATCGGGGCCTTGCCACGGCGCTTGGGCTTCGGATCGTCGCCCGGGCGGTCGTCATGGGCCATGAGTTGTCTCCGGCTTGCCCCCACAGGCCTTCGGTTTAGCGCGCGGGTGATCCCCCCGGCAACCCGGCCGCGTCAAAGAGCGCGGCGAGGAGGGCCGCCTCGTCGGGCCGCGCGGCGAGGATAACGCGTGGCGGCGACAAAGGGTTCAGCGCCTCGGCAACGGCCTGAGACAGGCAGGCCTGGAGCGGGGTGCGGGCCGCCGCGGTTGTCGATGCTTCCGCCATGGCGAGGGCGGCATAGGTCACTGCGGCGCGGGGCGAATAGTGCAGCACTGCGTCGATCGCGCCCTTGAGGAACGCGTCGCGCGCCGCCGCCGGCCACACTGGCACGGCGACCATGCGGTAGAGGGTCGCGGTGCGCACGGTGACGCCGTGCCGGGCGAGTGCGGCGGCGAGATCGCCGGCCCGGTCCTCGCCGCCGGCATGGAGGAAGGTTGCGCCCGGTCCGGCCTCGGCCGCGACATGCCCTGCCAGATCCGCGACATCGCCCGCCGCGGACCGGACATCGCTGAAGCCTGCCTCCCGCAACGCGGCCGCGGTGCGGTCACCCACCGCATAGGCAGGCCGGTCACGCAGGGCCGCGACCAGCGACGAGGGGAGCAAGCGCGGCGTCCGGGGGCTCGTCACCAGGAGGCCGGAAAGCCCGTCGCTGCTGATCTCCGCCGCGACAGGCTCCGCGGCGAACAGCGGCGCGATGATCGCCTCGGCCCCTCGTGCCGCCAGGGCTGCCGCGGTGCGCGCAGCCTCCGGCTCGGCGCGGGTGACGAGCACGCGCATCAGGCGTGACCGAAGAACCCGGGTCCGCCGCGGGCCTTCAGTTCGGCGCCGGCATCGCGGCCGAGGGCCTCGGCGTCCGCCACCGTGCCGGCGCGGCTGGCGACATGGCTCTCGCTGCCGTCGGGCCTGAGGATCTCGCCGGTGAAGGCGATGGAGCTGCCGTCGATGCGGGCGAGGCCGGCGATCGGCGTGCGGCAGGAGCCGTCGAGCACGGCGAGGAAGGCGCGTTCGGCCGCGAGCGCGATGGCGGTGGCGCGATGGTCGAGTGGGGCGAGCAGGTCGCGCGTGCGGGTGTCGGCAAGCCGCGTCTCGACGCCGATGGCGCCCTGGCCCACGGCGGGGAGGAAGCGCTCGGCCGCGATGACCTCGGTCACCTCGCCGGAAATGCCGAGGCGGTTGAGGCCGGCCATGGCGAGCATGGTGCCGGCCACCTCGCCGGCATTGAGCTTGGCCATGCGCGTCTGGACGTTGCCGCGGAAGGTGACGACGTCGAGATCCGGCCGCTCGCGGCGGATCTGCGCCTGGCGGCGGAGCGAGGAGGAGCCCACCACCGCACCCTTCGGCAGGTCGGCGAGGGTCGGCGAGGCGCGGCCGATGAAGCCGTCGCGCACGTCCTCGCGCTCGAGGAAGCAGACGAGGCCGAGCCCGTCCGGCAGCACTGTCGGCATGTCCTTGGAGGAATGGACCGCCAGATCGATGCGGCCATCGAGGAGCTGCTCCTCGATCTCCTTGGTGAAGAGGCCCTTGCCGCCGGCTTCCGACAGCGGCCGGTCAAGGATCGCATCGCCGCTGGTCTTGATGATCTCGACGGCGATCTCGTCCTCCCCGACGCCATGCGCCCGGGCGAGGAGGCGCCGGACGAGATGGGCCTGGGCCAGGGCCAGGGCCGAGCCGCGGGTGCCGATGCGAAGGAAGGGCGATTGCGCCATGGGAAGGTCCGGTGATAGGCGGGGCGTTGATCATAACGACGGATCGGCGGACCGGAAGTCCCGCCGTCCGGCGGGGGAGGGAGCCCGTGAGGCCCATGCTGGTCCTCGGCATCGAGACCACCTGCGACGAGACGGCGGCGGCTGTGGTGCGGGTCGGCGCTGATGGCCGGGGCACGATCCTGTCCAATGTCGTGCGCACACAGATCGAGGATCACGCGCCCTATGGCGGCGTGGTGCCGGAGATCGCGGCGCGGGCGCATGTCGAGGTGGTCGACCGTGTCGTGGCCGAGGCGCTGCGCCAGGCCGACACCAAGGCCGGCGACCTCGACGCGGTGGCGGCGGCGGGTGGTCCGGGCCTGGTCGGCGGGGTTCTCGTCGGTCTCACCACGGCCAAGGCCATGGCCCTGGTGCTCGGCAAGCCGCTGGTGGCGGTCAATCACCTCGAGGCCCATGCCCTCACCGCTCGGCTGACGGACGGCGTGGCCTTCCCCTTCCTGCTGCTGCTGGTCTCCGGTGGACATACCCAGCTTCTCGCCGTTACCGGCGTCGGCGCCTATGCCAAGCTCGGCACGACGATCGATGATGCCATCGGTGAGGCCTTCGACAAGGTGGCCAAGCTCCTCGGCCTGCCCTATCCGGGCGGGCCCGAGGTGGAGCGCCGCGCAGCCGGCGGCGATCCCAGGCGCTTCGCCTTCCCGCGTCCGCTGCAGGGCCGCCCTGAGCCGGATTTCTCGCTCTCGGGCCTGAAGACGGCGGTGCGCATTGCCGCCGATGGCCTGCGCGATCCGTCCGGAGCGCTGACCGAGAAAGACATTGCCGACATCTGCGCCTCGTTCCAGGCGGCGGTGGCCGACATGGTGGCGGATCGTTGCCGCGTCGCCATCCGCCTGTTCCGCGAGCGCCACGGCGAGCCGACGGCGCTGGTGGTGGCCGGCGGGGTGGGCGCCAACCAGACCCTGCGCGCCGTGCTTCAGAAGACCGCAGAGGCGGTGGGCTTGCCGCTGGTCGTGCCGCCGCCGAAATTGTGCACCGACAATGGCGCGATGATCGCCTGGGCCGGGGCCGAGCGCCTTGGCCTTGGCCTCACCGATGCGCTGGACGTGGCGCCGCGGGCCCGCTGGCCCCTGGATGCCGCGGCGGCGACGATCGGGTCCGGCCGGCTCGGGGCCAAGGCGTGATGGGGGCATGAGGCGGATGGCAGGTGCAGGCGTGGCCAAGGTCGGTGTGCTGGGGGCGGGCGCCTTCGGCACGGCGCTCGCCAATGTGGCGGCGCGGGCGGGCGCGGCCGTCACGCTCTGGGCCCGCGATGCGGCCCTCGTCGCCGAGGTGAACGAGCGGCGCAGCAATGCGAAGCGCCTGCCCGGCGCGGTCATTCACGAGCGGGTGGCGGCGACGACCGACCTTGCCGCGGCAATCGCCGCCGATCTCGTCCTCGTCGTGGTCCCGGCCCAGGCGCTGCGGGCCGTGGCACAGGCCGCGGCGCCCCTGCTGCCGGCGGGGACGCCCTTCGTCATCTGCGCCAAGGGCATCGAGCGCGGCACCGGGCGTTTCCTGTCGGACGTCGTCGTGGAGGCGGCGCCGAACGCCGTGCCCGCCGTGCTGTCCGGTCCGAGCTTTGCCGCCGATATCGACAAGGCGCTGCCGACCGCGGTGACCGTCGCCGCCGGTGATGAGGAGGTGGCGCAGCGCATCGCGCAGACCCTCGCCTCGCCGACCTTCCGGCTCTACCACACCACCGATGTGCGGGGCGTCGAGATCGGCGGCGCCACCAAGAACGTGCTCGCCATCGCCGCCGGCATCGTCGCGGGCCGCAAGCTCGGCGCCAGTGCCACCGCAGCGATCACCGCGCGGGGCTTTGCCGAACTCAGCCGCTTCGGCGCCCATTTCGGCGCAAAGCCGCAGACGCTGATGGGCCTTTCGGGCCTCGGCGACCTCATCCTCTCCTGTTCGAGCCTGCAGTCCCGCAATTTCGCCCTCGGCCACGCCCTGGGCGAGGGCAAGGGCCTCGACCTCCTCTCCGGCAAGGGAGCGCTTGCCGAAGGCGCGCTGACGGCCGAGATATTGGTCGAGAAGGCGAAGGCGGCCGGCGTCGACATGCCGATCGCCGAGGCCGTGGATGCGGTGCTGGGTGGCATGATCGATGTCGACCAGGCCATCGTTCAGCTGATGGCGCGGCCGCAGAAGGCCGAGTGACGGATTTCCCTCTCAACCCCCGCGCAACGCGGAAAGGACGGCGATGACCAATTTCTTCGAGAAACTGGCCCGAGGCGTCGAGGCGGCGACCAAGGCCATGGGCGCGGACCTCGTGGCCGAGACCCATCCCTTCGACCTCACCCATTCCGTGGTGTTCCCGGTCGCCAAGCTGATGAAGCGGCGCACCGGCGGCGAGCCGATCGTGGTGATCGAGCTGTCGGACGGCAAGACGACCATGACGCTGGCGGAGTTCGACCGCTTCGTCACCGAGCTCGACGCCTTCCGCAAGCTCATCCCGTCGGTCTCGACCGGCCCGAAGATCGAGGGCCAGTGATGGCGCACTGGCTCTACAAGTCCGAGCCCTTCAAGTGGTCCTGGGACCAGCAGGTGAAGGCGGGGGCGAAGGGGACGCATTGGGACGGCGTGCGTAACCACGCCGCCAAGCTGAACCTGATGCGCATGAAGACCGGCGAGCGCGGCTTCTTCTACCATTCCAATGAGGGCAAGGAGATCGTCGGCATCGTCGAGGTGATCCGCGAGGCCTATCCGGACCCGACTGCGGAGGCCGGCGAGCCCTGGGTGGTGGTCGACCTCAAGGCCGTGACGCCGCTCAAGAGCCCGGTGAGCCTCGAGGCGGTGAAGCACGAGCCGAGCCTCGCCAACATGGCGCTGCTCAAGCTGTCGCGGCTGTCGGTTCAGCCGGTGACCGACGAGGAATGGGCCATCGTCTGCCGCATGGGCGGGATCGAGCCCTGAGGCCGAGGACTATTTGGCCGGTCTTGCGCTGAGCGCCGGACCGGCTTCCCCGCGCGGCGCTTCGCAAGCGGCGCCGTCGGGGTTACAGTTTTTCCCGAAATGCCATTTCGCAAGGACCCATCGATGGCCGCTCCTTCCGCCCCGCGCGGGCCGCTCGCCGGCATCCGCATCCTCGACCTGACCTCGGTGATCCTCGGCCCCTACGCCACCATGCTGCTCGGCGACATGGGCGCCGAGGTCATCAAGGTGGAGAGCCCCGGCGAGGGCGGCGGCGACATCATGCGCTGGCCGGGCTCCTGGCCGGAGCAGGCCGGCCCGGGCATGGGCCCGCTCTTCATGATGTACAACAAGAACAAGAAGTCGGTGGCGCTCGACCTCAAGCGCCCCGAGGACCAGGAGGCCTGCATCGCGCTGGCCCGGACCTGCGACGTCGTCTGCTCCAACATGCGGATGGACACGGCCGCGCGCCTCAAGATGGACTACGACAGCCTCAAGGCCCGGCTGCCGAACCTCATCTACATCCATGCCGCCGGCTTCGGCGCCGATGGTCCCTATGCCGGCCGCCCGGCCTATGACGACCTGATCCAGGGCGTCTCGGGCGGCGCCGACATCCTTCCCCGCGTCGACGGCAATCCCGCGCCGCGCTACCTGCCGACGCTTGCCGCCGACAAGACGGTGGGCCTGTTCATGGTCCAGGCGGTGCTGGCGGCGCTCTTCCACAAGCAGCGCACCGGCGAGGGCCAGTTCGTCGAGGTGCCGATGTTCGAGTGCTACACCCACTACGTCATGCACGAGAACCTCTACGGCCACGTCTATGACCCGGCGCCGCCCGGCACCGATTTCGGCTATGCGCGCATCCACAATCCCGACCGCCGGCCCTACAAGTCGAAGGACGGGTGGATCGGCATCCTGCCCTATACGGACCGCAACTGGACCGACTTCTTCGTGCTGGCGGGCCGGCCGGAGCTCAACAGCGACCCGAAATTCTCGACCTACCGGGCGCGCATGGTGAACATCAAGGAGCTCTATTCCATGATGGACGCCATGGTCTCCACCCGCACCAATGACGACTGGGCGAAGGTGCTGACCGAGAAGGCCATCCCCTTCGCGCCGATCAACCGGTTCGGCGACCTGATGGAGGATCCGCACCTCAAGGCGGTCGGCTTCTTCCGCAAGCACGCCCACCCGGATGGCTATACCTGGGTGGACATGAAGCACCCCGTGAACTTCGCGGCGAGCCCGGCCTCGACGCGCCTGCCGCCGCCGAAGCTCGGCCAGGACACGGAAGAGGTGCTGCGCGAGGCGGGCGTGGAGCTGCCGAAGGCGGCGGAGTAGAGCCTTACGGCCGGAAGGCCCCACCCTTACCCTCCCCTGTGCCAGGGGAGGGGGACTTCGCCGTTTCGTTTCGTCCTCATGGGCTGGGCCAGGCCCCAGGGTCCGGAACGAGCGGGACGTTGTGGCCTCCCTCCCTGCGCGGAGCGCGGGGAGGGTGCGGGTGGGGCATTTGGTTCTGCTCGAAGAAATGGCGGACTGGACGTGCCGCGCGCCGGCGCTAAATCTTTAGTCCATGCAACGGCTGCTCAAATTCGGTCATTCGATGGGGGCGATCGCGCTCATGGGGGCGCTGGCCTGCCTCCTCGTGCTCGACCATCTGGCGCCGCCGCCCTCGGACCTGAAAAGCTTTGCGCTGATGCGCGGGGCCATGGCCGAGATCACCAACTGGATCCTGCTGCCCTCGCTGATCCTGACCCTGATCCCCGGCCTCATCGCCATCGCCGCGACGCCGGCCTTCCACAATGCCGGTTGGGTCTGGGCCAAGGCGGCCTCGGGCATCCTGGTCTTTGCCGGGGGGCTTCACGCCATCGGGCCGCTGCAGGATCTCGGGCGGCAGAGCACCGAGGCGCTGGCCGGCCGGATCGACGTCGCGACGCTCGCCGCCGGTATCGCGCCGAACGAGGCCATGACCCTCTGGATCCTGCTGGCGGTCTCGACCGCCAATGTGGTGCTGGCGATCTGGCGCGGGCGGATCCTGCGCTAGGCGAGCGACCGATAGACTTCCGTCTCGAACTCCCGGAACAGCTTGATCGCCCGCGGATCGAAGAAGGGCACGATCTGCGTCATGAAGACCCCGGCGATGCCGGTTGACGGATCGATCCAGTAGAAGGTGTTGGCAAATCCCGCCCAGGAGAGCGAACCGGCCGGGCGGCCCTCCGGGGTCGGCTCGCGGTTCTGCTGGAAGCCGAGGGTCCAGCCCGTCGGGCGCCCGCGGAAGAAATCGGCGCTGCGCGGCCCCATGGGCGACATGAGGCCGAGGGCAGGGACGGTCAGATGCGGGATCTGGTCGGTCATCAGCCCGGCAATGCTGTCCGGCCCCAGTACCTTGGCGCCGCCCAGCGTGCCGCCGGCGAGGATCATGCGAAGGAAGGCGATGTAGTCGCTCGCGGTCGAATAGAGCCCGCCGCCGCCCGAGGCGAATTCCGGCTCCTGGACCACCACCATCTCGCTCGGCAGATAGGTGCCGTCCTCGGTGACGCCGTGGACGGTGGCGCGCCGCGCCATCTGCCTGTCGCCGAGGCGGAACATGGTGTCGGCCATGCCGAGCGGGCCCGTGATGCGCTCGCGGAAGACGGTTTCCAGCGGCTTGCCGGTGAGGATCTCGACGATGCGGCCGGCCCAGTCGGTTGAGATGCCGTAGATGAAGGCCTCGCCCGGCTCGCCGATCAGCGGCGCGTTGAGGGCGGCGAGGCGGCCGGTATTCGTCGCGGGCAGGCCCGTTGCCTTCATGTATTTGCGGATGGCCGAGGAGGCGAAGTCGTAGGAATAGCCGGCCGTGTGGGTGAGAAGGTGGCGCACCGTGACGGGCCTCCCCGGCGCGCGGGTGAGCGGCCGGCCCTCGGCGTCGAAATCATGCAGCAGCGCCGCCTCGCCGATGGCGGGGGCATAGGTCGCGGCCGGGGCGTCGAGGTCGACCCTGCCCTCCTCGACCAGCTGCAGCAGGGCGACGGTGGTCAGCGCCTTGGTCATGGAGGCGATCCAGGCGACGCTGTCGGGCGTCATGGGATCGGGGCCGCCGAGGCGCCGGACGCCGAAGCCGCCCTCGTAGATCAGCCCGTCGCGGTTGGCGACGGCGGCGACCACGCCCGGCACCTCGCCGGCATCCGTGGCGCGGGCGAGCAGCGTGTCGAGGGCTCTTGTCATGCCGGCATCCTTCGCATCGGGAGCCGCGACCATCCGCGCGGTATGGTCCGTGCGTCAATTCGTCCGAAGCGCCAAGGCGCGAAGCGGTCGTCGAGCGACCAAAGTGTGAGACGGCTGCCCTTGAGCGCATAACGGGCGCCGACGTATGGTCGCGCCGGATTTCGCGAGGCTGTCGGCCCTAACAGGCGGCCCGCGACAGGAAACGCCGCCGCCCCGGCCCCTCCGCGGGCGGCTGCCCATGAAGGGGAATCCGCATGTCCGATAAGCTCTATCCCGTCAGCGGCGACTGGGCCGCCCGCGCCTATGTGGACGACGCCAAGTACAAGGCCATGTACGAGGCCTCCGTCGCTTCGCCCGAGGCCTTCTGGGCCGAGCATGGCAAGCGCATCGACTGGATGAAGCCCTTCACCAAGGTGAAGAACACGTCCTATGCGCCGGACAATGTCTCGATCAAATGGTTCGAGGACGGCACCACCAACGTCTCCTACAACTGCGTCGACCGGCACCTCGCCAAGCGCGGCGACCAGGTGGCGATCATCTGGGAAGGCGACGACCCGAAGGATGACGCCAGGATCACCTACCGGCAGCTCCATGCCCAGGTGATGAAATGGGCGAACGTGCTGAAGAGCCAGGGCGTCAAGAAGGGCGACCGGGTCACGATCTACCTGCCGATGATCCCGGAGGCGGCTTACGCGATGCTCGCCTGCACCCGCATCGGCGCCATCCATTCCATCGTCTTCGGCGGTTTCTCGCCTGACAGCCTCGCCGGCCGCATCGAGGATGCCGGCACCTCCGTCGTCATCACCGCCGACGAGGGTCTGCGCGGCGGCCGCAAGGTGCCGCTGAAGGTCAACGTGGACGCTGCGGTCGAGAAGGCCCCGGGCGTGGTGAAGAGCGTCATCGTGGTGAAGCGCACGGGCTCGCCTGTCGCCATGGCCGCCGGGCGCGACCACTACTACACTGACCTCGCCGCCAAGGTGCCGGACGAGTGCCCGCCCGAGGAGATGAACGCCGAGGATCCGCTGTTCATCCTCTACACCTCCGGTTCGACCGGCAAGCCGAAGGGCGTGCTGCACACCACCGGCGGCTATCTCGTCTACGCGTCGATGACCCACCAGTACGTCTTCGACTACAAGGACGGCGACATCTACTGGTGCACGGCCGACGTCGGCTGGGTCACCGGCCACAGCTACATCGTCTATGGCCCGCTCGCGAACGGCGCGACCACGCTGATGTTCGAGGGCATCCCGACCTACCCTTCCATCTCCCGTTTCTGGGACGTGGTGGACAAGCACCAGGTCAACACGTTCTACACCGCCCCCACCGCCATCCGCTCGCTGATGGGCGCCGGCGAGGACCCGGTGAAGAAGACCTCGCGCTCATCGCTCCGCCTGCTCGGCTCGGTCGGCGAGCCGATCAATCCGGAGGCCTGGGAGTGGTACCACCGCGTCGTCGGCGATGGTCGCTGCCCCATCGTCGACACCTGGTGGCAGACCGAGACCGGCGGCATCCTCATCACCCCGCTGCCGGGCGCCACGGCGCTGAAGCCGGGTTCGGCGACGCGGCCCTTCTTCGGCGTGAAGCCGGAGGTGGTGGACGCCGAGGGCAAGGTGCTGAGCGGGGCCTGCGAGGGCAATCTCGTCATCGCCGATTCCTGGCCGGGCCAGATGCGCACGGTGTTCGGCGACCACGAGCGCTTCGTGCAGACCTATTTCTCGACCTATGCCGGCAAGTATTTCACCGGTGATGGCTGCCGGCGCGATGCCGACGGCTATTACTGGATCACCGGCCGCGTCGACGACGTCATCAACGTCTCCGGCCACCGCATGGGCACCGCCGAGGTCGAATCCGCCCTCGTCGCCCATCCGAAGGTCTCCGAGGCTGCCGTGGTCGGCTATCCCCACGACATCAAGGGCCAGGGCATCTACGCCTATGTCACGCTGATGTCGGGTGAGGAGCCGACGGAGGAGCTCCGCAAGGAACTCGTGGCCTGGGTGCGCAAGGAGATCGGCCCGATCGCCTCGCCGGACCTGATCCAGTTCTCGCCCGGCCTGCCGAAGACCCGTTCGGGCAAGATCATGCGCCGCATCCTGCGCAAGATCGCCGAGGACGAGTTCGGCTCGCTCGGCGACACCTCGACGCTCGCCGATCCGGCGGTGGTCGACGACCTCATCAGCAACCGCCAGAACCGCAAGGGCGCTTGATGGGATAGGCGGGGCGCATCGACCGATCGTCCCGCTGCTGCCGCGGCTCCCGACCGGGGCCGTGGTCATCGCCTGCGCGGTCCTGCTGGCCGCGCCGGCCTGGGCCTGCGCCCCGGATCGCACCGAACCGGTCATCGGGCTCACCGCCCAGGGACCGCTCCTTGCCGGCGCGAGCGATGGCCGCCGCATTCGCCTCGCAATGCTTGCGGGCGAAGCCCTCGTTCCCGCCGACCGCATCATCCGCATCGCGCCCCTCGGGCCTCCCGACCGGCATGAGCGGGTGCCGGTTCTGGCGCTCGGCGCCGATGGTCCGGTCGAGGCGGAGATCCTGCGGCAGGGGCTCGCGCGGCTCTCCCTCGGCCATCGCATTCCCCGCGACTGCTGGGTGCTGCTTGAGCGCGCTGAGGGCGAGGCCATCGCAGCGCAGCGTGGCATCTGGGCCACGCCCCGGTCACTTCTTGATACAAATGATGACGCAGCGCTCAGCGCCAGCGAGGGCCGATTCATCGTCGCTTCGGGGCGTGTTCGCTCCGTCAGGACCGTCAATCGCATCACTTACGTCAATTTCGGGCCCCCCGGCGCCGGGGCCCTCACCGTCACCATCCGCGACGCCGACATGGAGGCCTTTCGCGCCGCCGGGCTTGAACCCGCCGCATTCCGCGGGCACATGCTGCGGGTGCGTGGGGTCGTGACGATCCGGCGTGGCCCTTTCATCGCGGCGGCGGTGCCGGAGGCCTTGACCATCGCGGAGGCGCCCGGCGGAGGCGCAAGGTAGCGTCGGGACCGTGGCTCGGTTCGTGGCAGCAGCATCGTTGTTGGGCCGATCCCGCGGATCGGCTGCGATGGCGCTCGCCCTGTTCCTGTCGGCCTGCGCGACGGCTCCGGATACCACGCCACTGCCCGAGCCGGTGCCGACCGAGACGCGGCTGCCGCCCCTCACCTCGCGCGACCATGGCCGGATCCTCGCGGCTTTCGGCGGCGAATACAGCGCCCCCGGCATCGATCGCCTGGCCGATGAGGTGCTCGACCGCCTTGCCGCGGCCTCCGACAAGCCGGACCTGCGCTACCGCCTGACGGTGCTCAATTCCTCCACCGTCAACGCCTTCGCCCTGCCGTCCGGCCATCTCTACATCACCCGCGGCATGCTGGCGCTGATCAACGACATGAGCGAGTTCGCCGCCGTGCTCGGCCACGAGATGGCGCATGTCTCGGCCCGCCATGCCAACCAGCGCGAGGACCAGGTGCGCACCAGCGAGCTCGTCGCGGTGATGCGGGCGCGCCTGCTCAACGACGTTGCCGGCGCCGAGGCGCGGCGCGAGGCGGCGCGGGTGTCGCTGGCGAACTTCTCGCGCAGCCAGGAGCTCGAGGCCGACACGATCGGCGTCGCGCTGATCGCCAAGGCCGGGTTCGACCCCTATGGCGCCTCGCGCTTCCTGCAGACCATGGACCGCAATGCCGAGCTTCGCGGGCAGGCCCAGGCGAATAACGGCTCGCCGGACTTCCTGTCCTCCCATCCCTCCACGCCGGAGCGCATCCGCCAGGCGGTGCTGGCGGCGCGCCAGCACATCGCGCCGGAGGGCCGGCCGCGCGATCGCGAGCGCTATCTGCGCGCCATCGACGGCATCACCTTCGGCGAGGACCCGCGCCAGGGCGTGGTGCGCGGCCGCAGCTTCCTGCATCCGCGGCTCGGCTTCACCGTGACGGCGCCGGAGGGCTTCACGCTGGAGAACAGCCGCCAGGCGGTGACCGGCCTTGGCCCCAACGACATGGCGATCCGCCTCGACGTGGTGCGCGTGGCTTCGAGCCAATCGCTGCCCGACTACCTGAAGTCCGGCTGGATCGATGGCCTGTCGCCCGAGACGGTCGAGGCGGTGACCATCAACGGCTTCCAGGCCGCGACGGCGGTTGCCCGCGGCAGCGACTGGTCCTTCCGCATCTTCGTGGTGCGCTTCGGCAGCGAGGTCTATCGCATCATCTATGCGGCGCGGGACCTCAATGCCGAGGTCGACGGCAGCTTCCGCGCCTCGATGGAGACCTTCCGCCGGCTCACCAGCGCCGAGGCTGCGGTGAAGCCCCTGCGGATCCGTACCCCGCGCGCCGGGGAGGGCGACACGGTGCTGACCTTCGCCCGCAAGATGCAGGTGCCGGACCGCGCCGACGAGCGCTTCCGCGTGCTCAATGGCCTGGCCGATGGCGAGCAGCCGCGCGGCGGCGAGCTGGTCAAGATCATCGCAGAGTAGAACTACCATACTAGCCGCTTGCATCGGCGGCGTTCCTGGCCTTTGCTCCTCGCCCCGAGGAAACACCGACAAGGCCATCTCATGACCGCTTCATCCTTCGACCTCACCGGCCGCCGCGCCCTCATCACCGGCTCCGGTTCGGGCATCGGGCTGGCCTATGCCGAGGGACTGGCGGCGGCGGGTGCCGAGATCATCCTCAACGGCCGCGACAAGGCGAAGCTGGCGGCGGCGGAGGCGGGCCTCAGGGCCAAGGGCTACAAGGTCTCGTCGCGCGCCTTCGACGTGACCGATCCCGAGGCGGTCCAGGCCGGCGTCGACGCCATCGAGAAGGAGATCGGCCCGATCCAGGTGCTGGTGAACAATGCCGGCATGACCATCCGCCAGCCGCTGGAGGACTTCCCCGTCGATTCCTGGCGGCGGGTCATGGCGACCAATATCGACAGCGTCTTCTACGTGTCGAAGGCCGTGGCCAAGCACATGCTGCCGCGCGGCTACGGCAAGATCATCAACACCTGTTCGGTCATGAGCGAGCTCGGCCGTCCCTCCATCGCGCCCTACACGGCGTCGAAGGGCGCGGTGAAGATGATGACGCGGCAGATGGCGGTGGAATGGGGCCGCCGCGGCATCCGCTCCAACGGCATCGCCCCGGGCTATTTCAAGACCGAGCTGACGGACGCGCTGGTGAAGGACGAGAAGTTCTCGTCCTGGCTGGAGGCCCGCACCCCGCTGGGACGCTGGGGCGACGTCTCGGAGCTGCAGGGCGCCTGCGTGTTCCTGGCGGCGCCGGCCTCCGACTTCGTCACCGGCCACGTGCTCTTCGTCGATGGCGGCCTGACCGCCTCGGTCTGAGCGGTCAGCGGATCACCATCACCGCATCGCGCGACAGGCGGGGCAGGATCTTCGCGAAATCGGCGATGCGGATGGCGACGCAGCCCGCCGTCGGGGTGAAGCCGTCCCGCGCGCCGTGCCAGAAGATGGCGCTGCCGCGGTGGCGGCGCACCGGCGCATCGTTCCAGCCGAGCTCGACGATGACGTCGTAGAGATGGTCGGCGCGGGTCAGGCGCTCCTCGGCCGGGCCGGGCGGGCGGCGGATCAGGCGGTTGTAGCGGCGGTCGCCGGCCTCGTCGCACCAGGCATCCTCCGGCCGGATGGCGCGCACCGGCCGGCGCGTCGTCGGCCGTACCAGCCGGTCGGCGCGAAAGAACACCCGCCTCAGTGGCAGGATGGCGCGCGGCGTCGCGCCGTCGCCCTCGCGTTTGTCCGTCCGGATACCGCTGCGGCCGAGCGCGCAGGGGAAGGCGGCAAGGCCCACATGCACCATGCCGCGGGTCCTGCGACCGGGGAGCGCATGGACAAAAATCCGTGTGATGCGGCCTTTCGCCATGAAAATGTCATCCATATCTCTACGACGCACTGCGGAAACCGATATGTAACGCCATCGGTGCCCTTATCGTAGTGCCTACGACGCCCCCCTCCCCGACCGCGACCGCGGTGCCGCCTCCCCACCAGGTGACCTGATGAGCCAAGTCCGCAAGATCCTGCTGTGCGACGACGACGTCGACATGCGCGACGCCCTCGCCGAACAGCTCGCTTTGCATGAGGAGTTCGCGACGGAAGCCGTCGATTCTGCCGCCAAGGCGATCCAGGCGGTGAAGGGCGACCACTACGACCTGCTCATCATGGATGTCGGCCTGCCCGACATGGATGGCCGCGAGGCGGTGAAGCTGATGCGCAAGGGCGGGTTCAAGAGCCCGATCCTGATGCTCACCGGCCATGACACCGATTCGGACACGATCCTCGGGCTCGAGGCCGGCGCCAACGACTATGTCGTGAAGCCCTTCCGCTTCGCCGTGCTGCTTGCCCGCGTGCGCGCCCAGCTGCGCCAGCATGAGGCGAGCGAGGACGCGGTCTTCCAGATCGGCGCCTATTCCTTCCGGCCCTCGTCGAAGCTGCTGGTCACCGAGAAGAACAGCAAGATCCGCCTGACCGAGAAGGAGACGGCGATCCTGCGCTACCTCTATCGCCAGGGCGTCAAGCCCGTGTCGCGCGAGGTGCTGCTCTCCGAGGTCTGGGGCTACAATTCCGGCGTGACCACGCATACGCTGGAGACGCACATCTACCGGCTCCGGCAAAAGATCGAGAAGGATCCGAGCAACGCCACCCTTCTCGTGACCGAGGGCGGGGGCTACAAGCTGGTCCCTTAGGATCGTTACCGCTTTCCAAAGGATTGCAGGTAGATTCACCCGACCCGCCCTGCTTCTCGCACGGGCGGGTCCTTTTGCTGTTGTCCCGGTCCCGCCGAAACGGAGCCCATGGCCCTCGACGACGACATCGCCTTGATGGCCCGGGTTCCCTTGTTCGCCAGCCTTGGCGACGAGCCCGTCCGTCTGCTCGCCTTCTCGGCGGAGACGCGCTTCCTGCGCGCCGGCGACGTGCTGTTCAAGGAAGGCCAGGCGGCCGACAGCGGCTATGTGGTGGCGGCTGGCCGGGTGACGCTGGAGAGCGAGGGGGAGATCGGCGAGTTCATCGCCGGGCCGGGTAGCCTCATCGGCGAGATAGCCCTCATCATCGAGACCCTGCGGCCGGCGACCGCCACGGCCCGCGACCCGGCGACGGTGCTGCGCATCCCGCGCTCGCTGTTCCGCCGCGTCCTGACCGAGTTTCCCGACGCCGCCCAGCGCATCCATCAGGATTTCCGCGACAAGATGCGGGCGACGACCGCCGATCTGCTGCGGGTGGGGCGTCTGTTCGAGCGCGGCTGAGGCCCCGGCGCATCCCAACTTGACGCGCCGTCAGGCCGGCACCACTCTGCCGACCCGCAGCGTCCCTGACGCCCGATCCGCAGCGGAGACGGCATGTCCCAGTCCGCCCAGCCCGCGACGCGCCCCGCCAATGGCGGGCAGGACCTCTCCCGTCGATTCGCCGGCCTGCTCGTCCTGTGCGGATTGCCGCTCCTGCTCCTCGTCGCCGGCGTCGCCTGGTCGACCTATGGGCGCGCCGAGCTGACCGCCCAGGCGCGCGAGCACGTGGTCGAACATCTGCTGCTCTTCGTCGGGGTGGTGGCCACCTTCGTGATCCTCGCCCTGCTGGTCTGGCGGCAGTTCGTGGCGCCCGCGGTGACGCTCGCCCGCTCGGTCGCCGAGGCGGGGCAGGGCGGGACGACGGTCCTCCCCGACGTGCCGGCGCCCTGGCTCGGCCTGAGGCGACAGCTCGAACTCTCTATCGCCGAGCAGCAGGCGAAGATCCACCAGCTGCGCGCCATGATCGACGGCATCCCGCTGCGGACCGTCTATGTCGATCCGGACCTGATCTATCGCGACGCCAACCGGGAGTTCCTCGAATTCGTCGGCAAGCCGCGCGAGGGCGTCATCGGCCACAGCGTAGCGGAGATCCTCGGGCCCAAGGTGGTCGAGCAGTACCAGATCCTCGGCGAGCGGGTCCGCCGCGGCGAGACCATGCGCTGGGAGGGCTGGATCCCCTTCGTCACCCGCGGCCAGCGCTACCTGCAGGTCTCGCTCATGCCCTATGTGGCGGTGGGCGATACCCGCGTCGGCTATCTCACCTTCACCCGCGACCTCACAGAGCTGAAGCTCGGCGAGCAGGAGCTCGCGCGCAACATGGAGGCGCTCGCCCGCAGCGAATCCATGAACAAGGCGGTGGTCATCTCTGCCCTCGATGCCATCATCGTCGCCGACGAGAACTGGAAGGTGGTGGAGTTCAACCCAGCCGCCGAGGCCCTCTTCGGCTATTCCCGCGCCGAAGCCCTCGGCAGCTATTCCTTCGACCTCGTCGTACCTGATTCCATGCGGGCGCTGCATATCGAGACGATGGAGCGCTACAAGGCCAAGAGCGACGTCGGCAGCCTTGCCCGCCGTTTCGAGACCATCTCCAAGCGGCGCGACGGCAGCACCTTCCCGGTCGAATATTCCGTCAACACGGTCCGCACCGGCGACCACCGCCTGTTCATGGCCCATGTGCGCGACCTCACCGAGGCCAAGCGCATGGAGGCGGAGGCGCAGGCGAGCCGCGAGCGTCTCCACCAGGTCGAGAAGCTCTCGGCCATGGGGTCGCTCCTCGCCGGCGTGGCGCATGAGCTGAACAATCCGCTCGCCATCGTCATCGCCCAGTCCTCGCTGCTGGTGGAGAAGGCGACGGCCGAGGACGTGAAGCGCCGCGGCGAGCGCATTCATGCGGCGGCAGAGCGCTGCGGCCGGATCGTCAAGAGCTTCCTCGCCATGGCGCGGCAGAAGCCGCCGCAGCGCGAGCCGGTCGCCATCGGCGAGGTGGTGACGGCCGCGCTGGAGATGGTGAATTACGGCGTGCGCAGTTCCGGCATCGAGGTGGAGACCGCGGTGGAGCCGGGCCTGCCCGTGATCACCGGCGACCGCGATCTGCTGACCCAGGTGATCGCCAACCTGCTCATCAATGCCCAGCAGGCGCTGATGGACCGTCCCTCGCCCCGCCGGGTGACGATCGGCGCACGCCGCGACGGCGACGCCATCGCCATCCGTGTGACCGACAATGGCCCGGGCATTCCCGACGAGATCATGCGGCGGGTCTTCGAGCCCTATTTCACCACCAAGCCGGCGGGGGTGGGCACCGGCATCGGCCTGTCCATCTGCCGCAACGTGGTGGAGGCCCATGGCGGCAGCGTCAGCCTGTCGAACCGGCCGGAGGGCGGCGCGCAGTTCGATATCCGCCTGCCCGTTGCGATCGGCGAGGAGCGGGCGACGCCGGTACCGGCCGCGGCGAAGGCGATGGGCGGCCTCGCCGTCCTCATCGTCGATGACGAGGCGGATGTGGCCCGCTCGCTCGCCGAGATCGTCGAGGGGCTCGGCCACCATGCGACGACCATGGAACGGCCCGCCGATGCCCTCGAGAGCATCGGCCGGGACCGCATCGACATTGTCTTCGCCGACCTGAGGATGCCGGGCCTCGACGGCGTCGATTTTCGCGACCGCATCCACCTGCGGGATCCCGAGCTAGCGCGCCGGACGATCATCGTCACCGGCGACACCGTGGCAGGGCCCGACCGGCTGGCGCGGGCGGAGGGCGCGGAGGTGGTGGTGCTGGAAAAGCCCTTCACCTTCGACGATGTCCGCACCGTGCTGGCGCAGGTGATGGCCGGCGCCGTCCCGACCCGCCACTGACCTCAGGCGGCGGTGACCGCCTTGCGGCTCGCCGCCTCGATCATCGCATCGGCGAGGATTCCATAGGCCAGCGCCCAGGCGGCCTGGGCCGAATCGTCGAAGGCCGGGCCGAGCGTGTCGGCAAGGGTGGTGAGCAGCGCGAGGCCGACCGTGTCGTAATGGGCGGCGGTGGCGCCATAGCCCGCATGACGCTCGCCGAGCGCGCGGACATCGCCGATGACCGCATCGAGGTCATGGAGCGACAGCACGACGTGGCTGAGGGCCTGGACCAGCTTGCCGCGCTGGGCGGCAAGGTCAGCCGGGAAGAGCGGCCGGAGCGCCGGATCGAGATCGAAAAGCTTGGTGTAGAAGCGCGCAGCGAAGGTATCGGCCTGGCGGCCGACCTGGCCGAACTGCGAGCGGATGAGGGTGATCTGGGCGGGCGTCATGGGAGGTCTCTCAGGTTGTTCGAGACCTCACCCTCGCCGGCCGCCCCTTCACCCCCATGTCGCGCCGCAGCATGGGCGTTTCGCAGGTTTCAGACACCTGGCGGAAAGCGCTGAAACATCAGGTCGTGCGCGGCGACATCGGCCTGTGTCGCGATGGGGCGACAGTCAGGTTCAACGACGCTCCCCTCGCATCCCGAAGTTTCATGTCCCGCATCTGCCCCCCGACCACCGCCAGGCCCTCGACCGGATCAGCCCGCGGCCTCGTCGCCGGCCGCCGCCTCGGTCGTGTGGTTCGGCACGTCGAACACGTAGCCATGGCCGCGCACGGTGCGGATCGCCTCGGTGTCGAGCTTGCGCCTGAGGCGCGCGATGCGCGAATCGACGGCGCGGTCGAAGGCCTCCTCGTCCTCCGCGGGGGCCTGCTCCATGATCTCCTCGCGGGTCAGCACCTTGCCGGGATTGTCGGCGAAGATGCGGATCAGAGCGACCTCTCCGGCCGACAGCCGGTCCGTGGAGCCGTCCACCTTGAGGATGCGCGCGGCGACGAGATCGACCGAGGCCTTCTCGAAGACCACGAGATTGCGCCGCCGGCCAAGGCGGCGCTGCAGGATATTGGCGACGCGGGCGGCGAGCTCACGCAGCTCGACAGGCTTCTGCACATAGTCGTCGGCGCCGAGTTCGAGGCCGAGAACGCGATCCACAGGGTCCGGATTGCCGGTCAGCACCAGCACGGCGACGTCGCTGGCAAGGTCGGTGCGGATGAGAATGTCGATGCCGTTCTCGCCGGGCAGGCCGATGTCGAGAATGATGAGATCGGGCCTCGACCGGGTGAGATAGGGTTCCAGCTCCCAGGCCGCGCCGAGGCAATCGACATCATAGCCGAGATCGGTCAGGTATTCCTGCACCGCCTCGGCCCAATCGGGCTCGTCGTCGAGGACCGCGATCCGGCCGCGCCGCGCCATGGCTTCACCTTCCACACCAACTGGCCGCAGGTGCTTCCCTGCCGGCGAGTTCATTCTAGAATGCGGCAAGACACGCTGTCACGCTTGCCCGAAATCGGGGGACATTCGGCATGAAAGCCACGGTGGCCATCGTCGACGACGAGGAACACCTGCGGGAGGCCGTGGGTGAATATTTGGAGCTTCAGGGCTTCGAGGTGCTGAGCTACCGCAACGCCCAGGCCTTCCGTGAGGACAGCGTCGGCAAGACGATCGATGTGGCGATTCTCGACGTCGCCATGCCCGGCGAGGACGGGTTGTCGCTCGCCCGCTTCATCCGCAAGACGGGCGGCACCGGCATCATCATGGCGACGGCCGCCGGCCGCCCCATCGACCGAATCGTCGGGCTGGAGATCGGCGCCGACGACTATCTGGTGAAGCCCTACGAGCTGCGGGAGCTCCTCGCCCGCATCAAGAGCGTGCTGCGGCGCGTGAAGGCCGCCCCCGCCACCGCGGCAACGCCTGCGCCGGCAGCCCCCGAGGGCCGAAGCCTGCGCTTCGGCGCCCTCACCCTCGACCTCGACGCCCGGCGCCTCACCGATTCCGGCCGCGGCCCCATCGAGCTCACCGCCATGGAGTTCGACCTCCTCCAGGCGCTCGCGACTCGGCCGAACCGCGTCCTCTCGCGCGGCCAGCTGCAGGAATTCGCCCATGGCCGCACCGTCGACGAGAGCGACCGCTCGATCGACATCCGGGTGACCCGCCTGCGCAAGAAGATCGAGCCGGATCCGGAGCATCCGCGCTTCATCAAGACCGTTCGGGGGGAGGGCTACGTCTTCGTGCCGAGCGGGGCCTGAGCATGGCGGGCCCCTCCGGCGAACCGCCGCAGTCCGTCGCCGCCGGCATGGCGGGGCTCATCACCGACGCGGCCCTTGCGCGCGACGGCCGGCTCGATGGCTCGATCCTCGGGCGGCTGTTCGACGCCATGCCGATCCGCGTCACCGCGGCCGATGCCGAGGGGCGGTTCGTCTATGCCAACCGGGTGGCGCTCGACATGTTCAACCTCCGGCTGGAGGACATTGTCGGCCGCACGGTCCGCGAGGTTCTCGGCGAGGAGATGCATCGCCGCACTGCGCCTTTGCTGCCGCAACTCGCCAAAGGCGCGCCGATCCAATGGACGGACTGGGTCACCTACGGCAATGGCGCCCGACGCTATGTCGAGCAGCTCTACTCCCCCTGCTTCAATCCCGACGGGCAGCTGATCGGCTTCATCGCCTTCATCCGCGACCTCACCGACCTGCGCGAGCGGGAGGAGGCGCTGGAGGCGCGGCTTGCGGCGCTGAACGTCGCCGAGACCATCAACACGGCCATCATCAAGACCTCGATCGATCCGATCATGGTGGTGGACGAAGCGGGCATGCTGGTGGATCTCAACCCGGCGGCCATGGCCACCTTCGGCTATTCGCGGGCCCAGGCCGTGGGCAAGCCCATCGGCGAGCTGATCGTCCCGCCGGCGCTCAGGGCCGCCCATGCCAGCGGCATGGCGCGCTACACCGCCACCGGCATCAGCCGCGTCCTCGATCGCCGCCTCACCATGGAGGCGCAGCGGGCGGACGGCTCGCTCATCCCGATCGAACTGACCATTTCCGAGATCAAGCTGCCGGAGCGGCGCGTCTTCACCGCCCATCTGCGCGACCTCACCGAGGCGCGCGAGGCGGAGCGGCAGCTCGAACGCCAGCGCGAGCGCCTGCATCAGGCCGAGAAGCTCTCGGCCATGGGCTCGCTCCTCGCCGGCGTGGCGCATGAGCTGAACAATCCGCTCGCCATCCTCGTGGCCCAGTCGACGCTGCTGATGGAGACGGCGAACGATCCCGGCCAGAAGCGCCGCGCCGAGCGCATTCACGCCGCCGCCGACCGCGCCGGGCGCATCGTCAAGAGCTTCCTCGCCATGGCCCGCCAGCGGCCCGAGACGCGCGAGCGGGCGCAGATCAACGATCTGGTGCGCTCGACGGGCGAGATGCTGGCCTATGGCCTGCGCAGCCACGACGTGACGCTGGAGCTCGACCTCGACCCGGACCTGCCGGAGATCACCGCCGACCGCGACTTCATCGGCCAGGTCATCGCCAATCTCATCGTCAACGCCCAGCACGCGCTGATCGACCTCGACCCGCCCCGCCGCGTCTCGATCCTTACGCGGCGCAAGAACGGCCATGTGCGGCTGGTGGTCAGCGACAACGGACCGGGCGTGCCCGAGGCGATCGCGGGACGCATCTTCGAACCCTATTTCACCACCAAGCCTGCCGGCGTCGGCACCGGGATCGGCCTGTCCATCTGCAAGTCCATCGTCGAATCGCATGGCGGAACGATCACGCTCGGCCGCAGCGAGGCCGGCGGCGCCGCCTTCACCGTGCTGCTGCCGATCTCGGAGGCCGCAACCGCGCCGGCCGAGGAACAGGCGCCCGACGAAGCGGCGGGGCTTGCCGTGCTGGTGGTCGACGACGAGGCGGATGTGCGCGCCGGCCTTGCCGAAATGCTGGAACTCTTCGGCCATCGCGTGTTGCCGGCCCAGACCGCTCGCGAGGCGCTGGAAGACGGCGCCGTGCTGGAGGCGGACCTCGTTTTCGTGGACCTCCGCATGCCCGGCATCGACGGGCTTCGCTTTCGCGACCAGGCCATCGCCAAGAATCCGCGGCTGGCCGATCGCGTCATCATCATGACCGGCGACGCGGTGGAGGGCCCCGGCGCCATCCAGCGCCACGCAGGCGAGGAGGTCATGGTGATGGAGAAGCCGTTCACGCTTGCCGACGTGCGGCGCATCCTCGCGACCTTCGCCTAGAGTCCTCGCCGATTGCTGCCGAATCTTGCGCCGGGACTGGCGAGTCTTCGCGTTGGCCGTTGGGAAAGAAGACGCGCCGCCCCTGAGTCCTCGTTAAGACATCGTCAACCATGATGACTCGCGACAGCGCGGCGAGGACTCCGCGCAGGGCCGGATCGACTCGGCTTGTGTCGGGAATGACTCGGACACACCACATGTCGTCGTGAACGAATCGGGATTCGACGCGAGTCAGCGATTCGGACCCGATTCGTTCCAGACTCGTTCCGGTCATGAATGCGTGCGTGCTGGCTCACCGAAATGTCACGCCTTTCGCGTGCCGGCATGATACAGACGGCGCTGAATGACCCTGTCGCTTCCGCCTTTGCCCCCCGCCCAACGAGGGCGTGGGGTCACCGCAGTCCTCGGCCCGACCAATACGGGCAAGACGACGCTCGCCATCGAACGGATGCTGGCCCATCCCTCGGGCCTGATTGGTCTGCCGCTGCGGCTGCTGGCGCGCGAGGTCTATGCCAAGCTCGTCGCCAGGGCCGGCGCTGGCGCCGTCGCCCTCGTCACCGGCGAGGAAAAGATCAAGCCGCCCGGGGCACGCTACTGGGTGGCGACCGTCGAAGCGATGCCGCTCGACATCGATGTCTCCTTTCTCGCCATCGACGAGATCCAGATCGCCGGCGACCTTGAGCGCGGCCATGTCTTCACCGACCGCATCCTCAACCGCCGCGGCCGCGACGAGACCATGCTGCTCGGCGCCGGCACCATGCGCGGCCTCGTCGAGAAGCTCATCCCCGGCATCAACATCGTCACCCGGCCGCGCTTCTCCAACCTCACCTTCGCGGGGGAGAAGAAGATCACCCGCCTGCCGCGCCGCTCCGCCATCGTCGCCTTCTCGGCCGACGAGGTCTATGCGATCGCCGAGCTGATCCGCCGCCAGCGCGGCGGCGCCGCCGTGGTGCTGGGGGCGTTGTCGCCGCGCACCCGCAACGCCCAGGTCGAGCTCTACCAGGCCGGCGACGTCGACTATCTCATCGCCACCGACGCCATCGGCATGGGCCTCAACCTCGATGTCGAGCATGTCGCCTTCGCCTCCGACCGGAAATTCGACGGCTACCAGTTCCGCCGGCTGAACCCGGTCGAGTTCGCGCAGATCGCCGGCCGCGCCGGGCGCTCCAACCGCGACGGCACCTTCGGCACGACGGGCCGCTGCCCGCCGCTGGAGGATGATCTCGTCCAGGCGCTGGAGAGCCACAGCTTCGAGGGCATCAAGGTCCTGCAGTGGCGCAATGCCCATCTCGACTTCCGCTCCATCGACACCCTGCGCGACAGCCTCGACGTGATCCCGGAAGAGCCGGGCCTCACCCGCTCGCCCATCGCCATCGACCAGCGGGTGCTGGAGCTCGCCCTGCGCGATCCGGAGGTGAAGGAACGGGCGGTCGGCCGCGAGGCGGTGTCGCGGCTCTGGGATGCCTGCCTCATGCCGGACTACCGGCGCATCTCGCCGGCCTCCCATGCCGACCTCGTGGTGACGCTCTACGGCTATCTCACCGGCCGCACCGCGCGCATCCCGTCCGACTGGATCGCCTCGCAGGTCGCCTTCGCCGACCGGACCGACGGCGACATCGACACACTCTCGACGCGGATTGCTCATATCCGCACCTGGACCTTCGCGGCGAACCGCCCCGACTGGGTCGACGACCCCGTTCACTGGCAGGCTGAGACCCGCCGTGTGGAAGACAATTTGTCTGATGCGCTCCATGAACGCTTGACGCAGCGCTTCGTGGATCGCAGGACGAGCGTGCTGATGCGGCGCCTAAGGGAAAACACCATGCTCGAGGCCGAGATCACCAAAAGCGGCGACGTCACCGTCGAGGGCCAGCATGTGGGCCGCCTCGAAGGGTTTCGCTTCGCGCCGGATCCGCAGGCGGGCGATGGCGAGGCCGGCAAGGCGCTCCGTGCCGCCGCCTCCAAGGCGCTGGCCGGCGAGATCGACGCCCGCGCCGAGCGGCTGTCGTCCTCCGGCGACGAGGCCTTCATCCTCTCCAGCGACGGTACCATCCGCTGGCATGGCGAGGCGGTGGCCAAGCTGGTGGCCGGCGACAAGGTGCTGGCGCCGCGGGTGCGCATCCTTTCCGACGAGCACCTGACCGGAGGTCCGCGCGACCAGGTCCAGGCGCGCCTCGATCTCTGGGTCCATGCCCATATCGCCAAGCTGCTCGGCCCGGTCCAGGCGCTCGAAGCCTCGCCCGAACTCACCGGCCTTGCCCGCGGCGTCGCCTTCCAGCTGGCCGAGGCTGTCGGCGTCATTGAGCGGCCGAAGGTCGCCGACGACGTCAAGCAGCTCGACCAGGAGGCCCGCGCCGTCCTGCGCAAGCTCGGCGTGCGCTTCGGCGCCTATCACATCTACCTGCCGGCGACGTTGAAGCCGGCGCCGCGCGCCCTCGCCCTGCAGCTCTACATGCTTCGGCACGACATGCTGGAGAAGAAGGGCCTCGCCGAGCTGCCGGCGCTCGCCGCCTCGGGCCGCACCTCCATCGCCGTCGATTTGGAGATCGAGAAGGACCTTTATCGTCTCGTCGGCTTCCGTGCGCTCGGCGCCCGCGCCGTGCGCGTCGATATCCTCGAGCGGCTTGCCGACATCATCCGCCCGGCGCTGGCCTGGCGTCCCGGCACGCCGACGCCGGAGCCAGCCGGGCACTTTGCCGGCGGCGGCTTCACCGTCACCGTCAGCATGACCTCGCTGGTCGGCTGCTCGGGCGAGGATTTCGCCTCGATCCTGAAGGGCCTCGGCTACCGGATGGAAAAGCGGCCTGCGCCGCCGCCGAAGCCGGCGGAACCCGCTCCGGCCGCCGCTGAAGCGACGCCCGAGGCGAGCGCTGAAACGCCCACCGAGGGCGCCGAGGATGCGGCGGTCTCTGTCGAGACCGTCGAGGAAGCCGTCGCCGCCGACGCGGTGGTCGAGACCGCTTCCGAGCCGGCTCCCGCGGTTGAGGAGGTTTCGGCTGCGCCTGTCGACGAGGCTCCCGCGACCGAAGTGCCGGCCGAGGATGCCGTCGCCGCGCCGCTGCCGGACGAGGCCGTTGTTGCCGAGGCCACGGAAGGCGCTGCTGCCGAGGCCGCGGCCGAGCCGGCTCTCGTCGAGGTCTGGCGTCCCGGCGGCCGCATGGACGGCGAGCGCCCGCAGCGCCGCGATTTCCGCCGCGGCGGCGAACGTGGCGCCGAGGGTGAACAGCGCCAGGGCCGCCCGCGCCATGATCGTGGCCAGCGCGGCGGCCAGCGTAACCAGGGTCCCCGCGAGGGCCAGCCGGCCGAAGCTGGGGCCCAGGGCGAGCGCCGGGACGGCGACCGTCCCCGCGGTGAGCGACCCCAGGGCGACCGCCCGCCGGGTGGCCGTCCGCCGCGCCGCGACTTCTCCAAGTTTGGCGAGGCGCGCGGCAAGGGTCCCGAGGGTGGCCGTCCGCCGCGCGAGGATCGCCGCGACCAGAACCGCGGCCCGGGCATTTTCCAGGATCGCGCCCCGCGCAAGGAGAAGGAGCCCGACCCGCTGTCGCCCTTCGCCAAGCTGGCGGCGCTCAAGGACGCGATGACGAAGAAGCCGTGAGGGCGAGAACGGAGCGCCATTGAGCGAGACGGGCCGGCTGAGGATCGACAAGTGGCTGTGGTTCGCCCGGGTCGTGAAGACCCGCAGCGCCGCCGCGGCCCTCTGCGAGGACGGTTCGGTCCGGCTCAACGGCGCCCGCGTCGACCAGGCCCACAAGCCGGTGAAGGTCGGTGATGTCCTCACCGTCGCCTTGCACGGCCGGGTGAAGGTGCTGAAGGTGCTCGACCTCGCGGAGCGGCGGGGCCCGTACAGCGACGCGCAGCACCTCTACGAGGACCTCTCGCCCGAGCCGCCGCGCTTCGATCCGCCTTCGCCCGTCGCCGAGCGCGACGCGGGAAGCGGCCGCCCGACCAAGGCGGACCGGCGCAGCCTCGACCGGCTGCGATGGGGCGAGGAGGACTGATGCGTCGGTATTTCCGCTTGCCAGACCGCGGCGTTCGGAATAACGAACAAAGCGATTGTCCTGCGAAACGCCTTCCTCCGGACCGTTCTCTTCCATGGCCCGCGCCCGACGCATCCCCGACGATCTCGCCCGCCAGCAGGCCGACCAGCCGGCCGGTGAGGTCGCGCATTTCGGCGCCGATGAGCCGCTGGTGCTCGATGCCGGCATCAGCCTTGCGCCGTTCCAGATCGCCTATCGCACCTACGGCACGCTGAACGCCGAGCGGTCCAACGCGATCCTCGTCTGCCACGCGCTGACCGGCGACCAGCACGTCGCGAGCCAGAACCCGGTCACCGGCAAGTCCGGCTGGTGGGACATCATGATCGGTCCGGGCAAGCCGATCGACACGGACCGCTATTTCGTCATCTGCACCAATGTGCTCGGCGGCTGCATGGGCACGACGGGGCCGGCCTCCACCGATCCTGCGACCGGCCAGCCCTATGGCCTCTCCCTGCCGCTCATCACCATCCCCGACATGGTGCGTGCCCAGGCCATGCTGGTGAAGCGGCTGGGCATCGACACGCTGTTCAGCGTCGTCGGCGGCTCCATGGGCGGCATGCAGGTGCTGCAATGGGCGGCGCAGTATCGCGACGCTGTCTTCTCGGCCATGCCGATCGCCACCGCGGCGCGCCATTCGGCGCAGAACATCGCCTTCCACGAGGTCGGGCGCCAGGCGATCATGGCCGACCCGGAATGGCGCGGCGGGCGCTATCTCGCGGAGGGAACGCGTCCCTCGGCGGGTCTCGCCGTCGCCCGCATGGCCGCCCACATCACCTATCTCTCCGACGCCGCGCTGCACCGCAAGTTCGGCCGGCGCTTCCAGGACCGCGACGCGCCGACCTTCTCCTTCGATGCGGATTTCCAGGTCGAAAGCTATCTGCGCTACCAGGGCGAGGCCTTCGTCGAGCGCTTCGACGCCAATTCCTATCTCTATGTGACGCGGGCGATGGACTATTTCGACATCGCGGCGGATCACGGCGGCTCGCTCGCCCGCGCCTTTGCCGGCACGAGGACGCGCTTCTGCGTCGTCTCCTTCACCTCGGACTGGCTGTTCCCGACGGCGGATTCCCGGCAGGTGGTCCATGCGCTGAACGCGGCCGGCGCCTCGGTCTCCTTCGCCGAGATCACTTCCGACAAGGGCCACGACGCCTTCCTGCTCGACGAGCCGGAGCTCTTCGCCATCACCCGTGGCTTCCTCGACTCCGCCGCCCGTGCCAGGGGGATCGCGTGACCTCTGACCGCACCATGGCTGCCGTGCCCGGGCCGATCCGGGCCGACTATCTCGTCGTCTCCCGTCTCATCGAACCGGGCTCGCGCGTCCTCGACGTCGGCTGCGGCGACGGCGCGCTGCTGAAGCTGCTGCGCGACGAGAAGGGCGTGGACGGCCGGGGCATCGAATTGTCGCGCGAGGGCGTGAACCGCTGCGTGGCGGAGGGCCTAGCGGTCATCCAGGGCGATGCCGACACGGACCTCGCCTTCTATCCCGACAATGCCTTCGACGTGGTGATCCTGTCGCAGACGATCCAGGCGACCCGCGCCCCGCGCGTGGTGCTGGAACACATGCTGCGCATCGGCCGGCAGGCCATCGTCTCCTTCCCGAATTTCGGCCACTGGCGCCTGCGCTACCAACTGGTGACGCGCGGGCGGATGCCGACCTCGGAGAACCTGCCGTACCACTGGTACGACACGCCCAACATCCACTTCTGCACCATCCGCGATTTCGTCGATCTCGTGCGCGACATCGATGCGGCCATCGACCATTCTACCGCGCTCGATGCTTCCGGCCGCCAGGTGCGGGTGAACGCCCCCTGGTGGTTCTGGAACCTGTTCGGCGAGCAGGCGGTGTTCAAGCTTTCCCGCGGCGGCTGACGGCCGCGCATTTCAGGACGAAAGGCCCCTTTTCATGTCCCTCATTGCCAAGCTTCTCGTCGCCCTGGTCGCCGCCATCCACGTCTTCATCCTGGTGGTGGAGATGTTCCTGTGGAACACGCCGTTCGGCCATCGCTCCTTCAACCTGACGCCGGACTTCGCCGCGCAGACGGTGGTTCTGGCGGCGAACCAGGGCCTCTACAACGGCTTCCTCGCCGCCGGCCTCATCTGGAGCCTCATCGCGCCGAAGCACCTCGCCTTCGCGCTCAAGGTCTTCTTCCTCGGCTGCGTCTTCGTCGCCGGGCTCTATGGCGCGGCGACGGCCAAGACCTCGATCCTCTTCGTCCAGGCGCTGCCGGCCGCGCTGGCGCTCGGCGCCGTGTTCCTCAGCCGCGAGCGCGCCTGAGGAACCCCGGGCCGCAGGATCACTGCGGCTCGATGCGGGCCTCGCGGACGATGCGCTGGTAGCGCTCGCGCTCGGAGCGGGCGAAGGCGGTGAAGACATCGGGCGTGTTGGGAGCGGCCACCGCGCCGATCTCCTTGAGCTTCGCCACCACGTCGGGCCGCGAATAGATCTCCTTCACGTCGGCGGCGATCTGGTCGACGATCGCCCGCGGCACGCCGGCGGGCGCGAAGAGGCCGTGCCAGGTGCCGATGTCGAAGTCGGGGAAGGTCTCGGCAATGGCCGGTACGTCGGGGGCGGTTGGGCTGCGCTCCTTCGAGGTCACGGCGATGGCGCGCACCGTGCCGCCCTGGGCCTGCGGCCAGGCGAAGGTGATGTTGTCGAAGGCGAGGTGGATGTGCCCGCCGACCAGCGCGTTCATGATCTCGTTGGACGAGCGGAATGGGATGTGGGTCATCGGCGCGCCGATGAGGTTCGAGATGATCTCGGCGGGGATGTGGTTCGAGGCGCCGATCCCTGAGGAGCCGTAGTTCAGCTTGCCCGGATTGGCCTTCGCATAGGCCACGAACTCCGAGAAGGTCCGCGCCGGGATGCTGTTCGAGACGACCAGCATGTTCGGCAGCGTGGCGAAGAGGCTGATGGGCTGGAAGTCGCGGTCGGAATCGTAGGCCAGCTGCTTGTAGACATAGGGCGCGATGGCGTGGGTGCTCGCCGTGCCGACGAAGAGCGTGTAGCCGTCCTTCGGGGCGCGCGCCGCGGCGCCGGCGCCGACCGTGCCACCCGCGCCCGCGCGGTTCTCGACCACGAAGGCGGTCCCGTATTTCTGCTGCATCGCCTGGGTGAAGATGCGGGCGAAGAGGTCCGTCGTGCCGCCGGCCGTGAAGGGCACGATGACCGTCACCTGGCGCTGCGGCCAGGCGGGCTGCGGTGCTGACGGGGTCTGGGCGGTCGCGGACGCGAGGCCAAGGGTGATGGCGCCGGCGAGAGCCAGCAGCAGCGTCTTTATGGGTGTCCTCCCGGCATCGTTGAACCCGCGGGGGCGGGCGTGCCTTGGGAGGAAGTGTGGCCGGGGCAAAGCGGCAGGACAACCGCGAATCTGCAGCGCCCCGCTATGCGACCGGAGCGAGGGCCTCACGCGGAGACGAGCCTGGCACCCTCGACCAGGACGCGCCGGATCTCCGAGCGGCAGGAGCCGCAATTGGTGCCGGCGCGGGTCGCCTTGCCGACGGCGTCGACGTCCCCGGCGCCGGCGGCAATCGCCTCCTTCACCGCATTGAGGCCGACGGAGAAGCAGGCGCAGACGGTGGGGCCGGGATCGGGCAGGCCGTCGGGCGAGCGGCCGGCGAGCAGCGCCTTGCGGCTGGTGGCGTCGAGCCTGTCGCGGGCGAAGAGGCCCGCCACGACCGGATAGGCGATCCGCGCGCCGGGGCCGAGGAAGCAAACCGCCTCAAGCGCGTCGCCGCGGAAGGCGGCGGCCCGGTAGAGGCCGCGGGCAGGGTCGCTGACCTCGGTGACCGTGACGCCGTCGCCGGCGAGGCGGCGGATGAAGGCCGGGCCGTCGATGGCTTCCGGCGCGGCGAAGAGCAGGGCCTCGCCCCCCTCCACCGTGACGCGGGTCCAGAGCAGGCCGGCCTCGGCAGCGGGCCGCGACCGCGCCAGGACGAAGCCCTCGGTCGCGACAGGAACAGGGGCGAGCGAGGCCGCCGTGGCCTTGAGCTCGGGCTGTCCCGAGAAGGGGTCGGTCGCGGCCTGGACCAGCGCGCCGACACGGGCGGCGGCGGTGGTCTCGCCGGTCCAGTGGATGGGCGCGAAGATCTCGCCGCGGCGCTGGCCAGGATCGATGGCGAGACGCAGCACCGCGGTCCCGTGGGCGGTCGCGACACGCGCCATGGCGCCATCGGCGAGGCCCGCCGCGGCGGCATCCTCGGGGTGGATGGCCAGCGTCGGCTCCGGTGCGTGGCGGCCCAGCGTCGGCGCTTTGCCGGTGCGGGTCATGGTGTGCCACTGGTCGCGGGTGCGTCCGGTGTTGAGAAGGAAGGGCCGGTTAGCATCCGGGAGGTCCTTCAGCGCCGGCGGGGCGACCGCCACCAGCCGCGCGCGGCCATCGGCCGTGTAGAAGCCGCCGGCGGCGAAGAAGCGCTTGAGGCCGCGGTCGGTATGGTTGCGCACCGGCCACTGGACGGGCGCAAGGTCCTCGTACTGGGCCTCGCTGAGGCAGGCGAGGCCGCCAATGTCGAAATCCCGCGTGCCGCGGTTCTCGAAGCTCGACAGGGCGGCATGCTCGCGGAACACCGAGGCGACATTCGGCCAGGCGAAGCCTTCGGCGAAACCGAGGCGCTTGGCCACCTCGGCGATGATCCACCAGTCGGGCCTCGCCTCGCCGGGGAGGGGCAGGAACGGCCGCTGGCGGGAGATGCGCCGCTCGGAATTGGTGACCGTCCCGTCCTTCTCGCCCCAGGCGGCGGCGGGCAGCAGGATATGGGCACCGGACTGGATCGTGTCGTTGGAGAGCACATTGTCCGAGACGACGAGCAGGTCGAGGCCGCCGAGGGCGGCGCGGACCGCATCGGCGCGGGGCATGGAGGCCGCCGGGTTGGTGCCCATGACCCACATCGCGCGAATGGTGCCCGCGGCCACCGCATCGAACATCTGCACCGCCTTCAGGCCCTCGCGCTCGGCCATGCGCGGCGCGCCCCAGAAGCGGCGGACGCGGTCCACCTCGGTGCCCGAGAAGCCCATATGGGCGGCGAGCATGTTGGCGAGGCCGCCGACCTCGCGGCCGCCCATGGCGTTGGGCTGGCCGGTCAGCGAGAAGGGCCCCATGCCCTGCCGGCCGATGCGGCCGGTGGCGAGGTGGCAGTTGAGGATGGCAGAGACCTTGTCCGTGCCTTGCGCCGACTGGTTCACGCCCTGGCTGTAGAGCGTCACCGTCCGCGCCGTTTCGGTGAACCAGGCGAAGAAGGTCGCGACATCCCCGGGCGTCAGGCCCGTGGCGGCGGCTGTCGCGGCGAGGGTCGGGGCGATCTCGCGGGCGCGGACGAGGGCCTCGTCGAAACCCGTCGTATGGGCCGCGAGATAGAGGCTGTCGCAGGCGCCGGCTTCCGCGAGATGCACGAGAAGTCCGGCGAAGAGCGTTGTGTCGGCCCCCGGCTGGATCTGCAGGACGAGGTCGGCATCGGCCGCGGTCGCGGTCCGGCGCGGATCGATGACGACGATGCGGGCGCCGCGTTCGCGCTGGGCCGCCACCATGCGCTGCCAGAGGATGGGGTGGCACCAGGCGGCATTGGAGCCGACGAGGACCAGAAGGTCCGCCTCGTCGAGGTCCTCATAGGCGCCGGGCACGGTGTCGGAGCCGAAGGCGCGGCGGTGGCCGGCGACCGAGGAGGCCATGCAGAGCCGCGAATTGGTGTCGACATTGGCCGTGCCGACAAAGCCCTTCATCAGCTTGTTGGCGGCGTAATAGTCCTCGGTGAGGAGCTGGCCGGAGAGATAGAAGGCGGTGGCGTCCGGCCCCGCGGTGTCGATGGCTCGCCGGAAGCCCTCCGCCACGGCGTCGAGGGCGGTTTCCCAGGAGACCCGCTCGAGCGCACCGGAGCGCGCGCGCATCATCGGGTGCAGGAGGCGATCGTCGAGGGAGAGCGTCTCGCCGAGCGTCGAGCCTTTCACGCAGAGCTTGCCGCGGTTGGCTGGATGGCCGGGATCGCCAGCGATGGTGACGCGGCCGTCGCCGCCTGCCCCGGCGATGACGCCGCAGCCCACGCCGCAATAGGGGCAGGTGGTGGCGACCGGCTTCGGCTGGGGCTCGTGAACGGTCATGTCAGGCGGCCTCGGCGAGGGCAGGACCGAAGATCACGGCGTCGCGCAGGCGGTCGAGGGGACGGCCGGAGCGGATCAGGTCGAGATACCAGGGCGCATCGGCGGTCTCGCCGAAGAGGATGGCGCCCGCCAGCGCGCCGTCCCGCAGCACCAGCTTGCGATAGGTGGCAAGGCCCGGATCGCGCCAGATGACGATCTCGTCGCCCGCGGCCCCCAGGAAATCGCCGGCCGAGAAGACCGGCACGCCGGAGACCTTGAGATTGGTGGCGAGCACCGTGCCCTCATAGGCAGCGGGGCGGCCCGCGAGGTGGCGGGCAAGGGTTGCGGCCTGGGCATAGGCGGGCTCGACCAGGCCGTAGCAGGTGCCGCGATGCTCGGCGCATTCGCCGATGGCATGGATAGCGGCGTCGGAGGTCGTCATCCGGTCGTCGACGATCACGCCGCGGCCGATGGCAAGGCCCGCCTCGCGGGCCAGCGTCCCATTGGGGCGGATGCCGACGGCGGAGACGACGATGTCGCAGGGCAGCACGCGGCCATCAGTGAGCCGCACGGCCTCGACGCAGCTCTCGCCCTCGACAGCGGCGGTATCGGCGCCGAGCAGCACGGTGATGCCGCGGGTCTCCAGCGCCGCCTTGAGAAGGCTGGCGGCCTCCGCGTCGAGCTGGCGCTCCATCAGCCGGTCCATCAGGTGGACGAGGGTCACCCGCGTGCCGGTGGCGGCAAGGCCCCAGGCCGCCTCGATGCCGAGGAGGCCGCCGCCGATCACCACGGCGCGGGTGGCCGGCCCGGCGGCCGACAGCATGGCATCGACATCGCCGTGGTCGCGGAAGGCGACGACACCCGGCAGGTCCATGCCGGGCTTGGGCAGGCGGATGGGATCGGAGCCGGTGGCGAGGACGAGCTTGGCATAGGGCAGGCGCGCACCGTCCTCCAGCACGACCTCGTGGTGGTCGCGGTCGATGGCGACGGCGCGCCGGCCGTAGACGAGGGTGACGCCCTGCGCCTCCCACCAGGAGCGGGGCTTCAGCTCCGTCTCCGCGCCGGTCATCTCGCCGGCGAGCACCGAGGAGAGCAGGACGCGGTTATAGGCGAGGTGCGGCTCGGCCCCCACCACCAGCACGGCGTAGCGCCCGAGGGCCTGGCGGCCGAGCTCCTCCACGAGCCGCGCCGCGGCCATGCCGTTGCCGATGATGACGAGCGGCTCGGACATGGCGCCCGTCAGGCCGCTTCGACGAAGGCGTGGCGCTCGTAGAGGAACTTCAGCACCGCCTCGCGCGCCTTGATGTAGGTGGGATTGGCCACCAGCTCGAGGCGCTTGCGCGGCCGCGGCAAGGTCACGTCGAGGATCTCGCCGATCGTCGCCGAGGGGCCGTTCGTCATCATGATGATCCGGTCGGAGAGGAGCACAGCCTCGTCGACGTCGTGGGTGATCATGATCATGGTGTTCTTCAGCGTCGCGTGGATCTGCATGACCGAGTCCTGCAGATGGGCGCGGGTCAGCGCGTCGAGGGCGCCGAAGGGCTCGTCCAGCAGCAGGATCTTCGGCTCCATGGAGAGCGCCCGGGCGATGCCGACGCGCTGCTTCATGCCGCCGGAGATTTCGCCGGGGCGGCGGTCCTTGGCATGGGCCATGTGCACGAGGTCGAGCTTGTGCATGGTCCATTCATGGCGCTCGGCGCGCGATTTCTGGCCGGAGAAGACCTTGTCCACGGCCATGCGGACATTGTCGTAGACGGTGAGCCAGGGCAGCAGCGAGTGGTTCTGGAAGACCACGGCGCGCTCGGGGCCCGGCGCGTTGACCTCCTTGTTCTCGAGCAGCACGCCGCCCGAGGTCACCGGCGTCAGGCCGGCGATGATGTTGAGGAGCGTGGACTTGCCGCAGCCGGAATGGCCGATGATCGAGACGAACTCACCCTTGTCGATGCCGACATTGATGTTCGAGAGCACGTTGTTGGACGTGCCGCCGCGGGTGAAGGTCTTCTCGACACCCTCGATGAGGAGATAGGGAACCTGCTTCATCGGTCGATCCTCAGTTGGCAGCCGTGCCGCGGGTGACGATGGTCGCGAGCCCCGCAATCAGCCGGTCGAGGATGAAGCCGACGGAGCCGATATAGACGAGCGCGATGATGATGTCGGAGAGCTTGGAGGAGTTCCACGCGTCCCAGATGAAGAAGCCGATGCCGACGCCGCCGGTGAGCATTTCCGCCGCGACGATGGCGAGCCAGGCGAGGCCGACGCCGATGCGAAGGCCAGTGAAGATGTAGGGGGCCGCCGAGGGCAGCATGATCTTCCAGAAGAACTCGATCTGGTTGAGGCGCAGCACCGCCGCGACGTTGCGATAGTCCTGCGGGATGTTGCGGATGCCGACCGAGGTGTTGATGAGGATCGGCCAGATCGCGGTGATGAAGATGACGAAGATCGCGCTCGGATTGGCGTCGCGGAAGGCGGCGAGCGAGATCGGCAGCCAGGCGAGCGGCGGCACGGTGCGCAGCACCTGGAAGATCGGGTCGAGGCCGCGCATGGCCCAGGTGGACTGGCCGACGATGGTGCCCACCGCGATGCCGACGATGGCGGCGAGGCCATAGCCGATGGCGACCCGCTGCAGCGAGGTCAGCACGCGCCAGCCCAGCCCGATGTCCTGGCTGCCATTGACGAAGAACGGGTCGAGGATGAGGTCGCTGGCGTCGCGCCAGACCTGGCTCGGCGAGGGCAGGGTGGCGCCGGGTCGGGCGCAGAGGATCTCCCAGACGAGGAGGATCAGCGCCAGGGTGAGGAGCGGCGGGATCACGGCGGTGGCAACGGCCACGGCGCGGGTCTTCAGCCAGTCGAGGCCGGCGCTCTTGGGTTTCGGCGTCAGGGCGATGACCTCGGCTTTCGGGGCCGGCGCGGGAGCGACCGGTTCTGCGGTGTCGACGGCTCTCAATGCGGGTCGGGACATCGGCTCTCTCGCGGGGCGGGGAGGGGAGGCGGCCGCCCGGGCGGGCGGCCGATGCATGGGCAGGGGATGCGGCAGGTCAGCGCCTGCCGGGCATCAGACCTGGGCGCGCTTGATCTTCAGGCCGCGCAGATAGGCCTGCGGATCGGCCGGATCGAACTTCACACCGTCGAAGAAGGTCTCGACGCCGCGCGAGTCGGAGGTCGGCACCCCCGACACGCCGAGGGTCTTCGCCGCCTGCAGCCAAAGATCCGAGCGGTTGGTGCGATCGACCAGCGCCTTGATGTCGGTGGTCGGCTCGAACTTGCCCCAGCGGATGTTCTCGGTGACGAACCAGGTGTCGAGGCTCTTCCAGGGATAGGAGACGGCGCCGCCCTCGCCCCAGAACTTCATGCGCAGCGGCGAGTCGGCGACGGTGCGGCCGTGGCCGTAGTTGATGTTGCCCTTGAGGCGGCCGTTGATGTCGTTGACGGGGACGTTGAACCACTGACGGCGGCTGACGATCTGCGCCAGCTCCTCCTTGTTCTCCATCTTCTCGCACCACTGCTGCGCCTCCATCACCGCCATCAGGATGGCCTGCGTGGCGCGGGGATTGGCGTCGACCCAGTCGGCGCGCATGCCGAGGATCTTCTCGGGATGCTTGAACCAGAACTCGCCGGTGGTGATGGCGGTGTAGCCGATGGACTGGTTGACGAGCTGCTCGTTCCACGGCTCGCCGACGCAGAAGCAGTCCATGTTGCCGACCTTCATGTTCGCCACCATCTGCGGCGGCGGCACGACGATAACCTTGATGTCGGTGTCGGGGTCGATGCCGCCGGCAGCGAGCCAGTAGCGGATCCACAGGTCGTGGGTGCCGCCCGGGAAGGTCATGGCGGCGGTGAGCTCCTTGCCCTGCGCCTTCTTGCGCTCGAAGGCGGCCTTCAGCGGCGAGGAATCCTTCTGGATGTTGAGGTCCTTGTACTCGTTGGAGACCGAGATGGCCTGGCCGTCCTCGTTGAGGTTGAGGAGCGTGTACATCGGCAGTGGCTGGCTGTTCTGCATCACCTTGCCGGTGGAGTAGAGATGCGTCTTCGGCCTGAGGATGTGGCCGCCGTCGATGCCGTTGGCCTTGGTGCCGAGGGCCATGTTGTCGCGCGTCGCGCCCCAGGAGGCCTGGCGGGCGATGTCCATGTCGGGCACGCCGTGCTTGGCGTAGAAGCCCTTCTCCTTGGCGATGATGAGCGGGGCGGCATCCGTCAGCGCGATATAGCCGAGCTTGGTGCCCTTCACCTCGGGACCGGCCCCTTGCGCGAAGGCGCCGGCCGGCAGCGCGGCCTTGGCGGCGGCGAAGAGGGCGGCGGTCGCGGCGGTGTCGCGCAGGAACCTCCGCCGCGAGGTGGCGAGGGAAGCATCCGCGGCGGTCGTCGTCGAAGTCTTGCTCATGCTCGGATCCCGGTTCGGCGCCTCGCGGCGCGGGTGGAGGTCGGAGCCGGTCGCATCGGGCGCCCGGCGGGCTGCACGGTCCCGGCGGGCCGGGAATAAAAAACCGCCGACAAAGGTCCGGGTGCGGCCTGCCCTGGCTGAAGCGGGCTGCTCATCGGACGTTTGTCAGCGGCGTTGCTGAGCGGCCCATCGGTGGGCCTGGCGCCGCCTCACGGCTGCGCTTTCAGGGCAGAAGTATTCAAGCCTCGTGCCAAGTGCCTCTTGGTGGCCTCGGTGCCGGAATCGCTGGCTTCAGCGGGAGGGGTACGGCCCGCCCTGCGGCCTGCGGCGACCGAATCGACGCCATTTGTCTGGCGTGCTGCCACAGGATTGTGCAGTGCACATGCGCGTCAGGCGCGCAGCTTCGGCAGCCCGCGTTCGTCGAAGCGGGCGAGATAGCCGGCGAGATCGGCCGGGTCGAAGGCCGGCTCGAGGATGCTGCCGATGGGGTCGGCCTCGGCCGGCGGCAGCAGGCCGGGCATGGCTGCGTCATAGATATCGGTGCGGATCAGGCTCGCGATCCGCCGCGGGATCGTGGGGTCGAACCGCGTCTGTCCCCAGCGCACCATCTGGGCGTAGAGCCAGGCATAGCGGCCGGCATCGGGGCGCACCGTTCCCGGCACGTCGTAGCGGATGAAGTCGGGCACCGACCGCGTCGGCCCGCCGGGCGTGAAGACCAGCCGCCCCTCGATGGTCCTGAGCACCAGCGGCGCCGAGACGCCGAGATAATGCGGCGCGGAGAGCATGGCCGCGAGTTCGAGCGCATTGGCGGGGTCGGCGCACCAGGCCGCCCCCTCGGCGGTGGCGGCGACGATGGCGCGCAGCGTGTCGGGGTCGCCGCCGGCGAGGGTATCGCCGATGGCCAGCGTCTTCTCCGGGATGCGGGCGAAGAGGGCGGAGCTGGGGGTGAGGATATGGCCGGCGCCCCGGTCCACCGCGACGGAGTTCCAGGGCGAGCCGACGCAGAAGCCGTCGATCAGGCCCTTTTCCAGCGAGCCCGCCATGAGCGGCGGCGGGATGACCACGAGCTGCACGTCGCGGTCGGGATCGATGCCGCCGGCGGCGAAATAGGCGCGCAGGATGTAGTTGTGGGTGGAGTAGGGGAAGGTGGCGGCGAAGACCGGCGGGCTCAGTCCGGCCTCGGAGCGCCGCTTGATGGCCGCCGCGAAGAGCGGCAGGGCGGCGACCGGGTCCTCGGGCAGCGCGCCACCGAGCTCACGCACGAAGGCGGCGGAGAGGGTGATGGCATTGCCGTTGAGGGCGAGCGTCGCCGGGGCGATCAGCGGCACCGTGACATGGCCGATGCCCAGCGCGCTGGCGATGGCCAGCGGGGTGAGCATGTGGGCGGCGTCGAACAGGCCGACGGAGAGCTTGTCGCGGATGTTAGCCCAGGAGACCTCGCGGACGAGATCGAAGGCGAGGCCCTCCTCGTCGGCGAAACCGCGCTCGTGCGCCGCGATCAGCGGCGCCGCGTCGGTGAGGGGAATGAAGCCGATGGTGATCCGTTTCATCCCAGCATCTCCAGACCGGTGACCACCGCCTGCGCGATCTCTCCCAGCTTCTTTTTCTCGTTCATCGCCCGCTTGCGCAGCTGGGCATAGGCCTCCTCTTCGGAGATGCCCTTGTGCTTCATCAGGAGGCCCTTGGCGCGTTCGACGACCTTTCGCTCCTCCAGCGCCGACTTCGCCTGGTCGAGCTCGTTCTGGAGCCGCGCGAAGGCCTGGAAGCGGGCGACGCACATGTCGAGGATCGCCTTGACCCGCTCCTTCTTCAGGCCGTCCACCACATAGGCCGAGACGCCGGCCTCGATGGCCTTGTTGATCATGCCGGTATCGGACTGGTCGACGAACATGGCGACCGGCCGCTTCACCAGCCGCGACACTTGGAACAGCTGCTCAAGGACGTCGCGGGAGGGGTTTTCGAGGTCGATGACCACGACATCCGGGTCAGTGGCGTAGAGCCGGGCGAGAAGGTTGGTCATCTCGCCGATATGGACGATGCGGGAATAGCCGGCGTCGCGCAGGCCCTCCTCGATGATCGCCGCGCGCGAGCGGCTTTCGTCGACGATGGCGATGGTGAGGCTCAGATCTTGGGGGATCGTATCCGGCATGATGTCCGTCGAGGGTGCACCGCACACGTCCCGGCTGCAAGCCCGCCGAGGCTGGCCGTCAGTAGACCGCGCGGCCGCCCGAAATGTCGAAGACGGCGCCGGTGGAGAAGGCGCAGTCCTCCGAGGACAGCCAGGCGATCATCGCCGCGGCCTCGTCGACCTGCAGGAAGCGGCTCATCGGGATCTTCGACAGCATGAAGTCGATATGCTCCTGCTTCATCTGGTCGAAGATCGCGGTGCGCGCCGCCGCCGGGGTGATGCAGTTCACAAGGATGCCGGAGGTCGCGAGTTCCTTTCCCAGCGACTTGGTGAGGCCGATCAGGCCCGCCTTCGATGCCGAATAGTGCGAGGCATTGGGGTTGCCGTCCTTGCCGGCGATGGAGGCGATGTTGACGATGCGGCCATAGCCCTTGGCCAGCATGACCGGCACGATTGACCGGCAGGTGAGGAACGGCCCGACCAGGTTCACGTCGACGACCCGGCGCCAGACCTCGGGCGAGAGCTCCCAGGTCTTGCCGTTGCCGCCGGTGATGCCGGCATTGTTGACGAGGATGTCGATGCCGCCATGGGCGGCCACGGTGGCATCGGTCGCCGCCTGGACCGAGGCCTCGTCGGTCAGCTCGACGACGTGGGTGCTGACCTTGGCGCCGGCGCCAAGGGTGCCGGCGGCCTCCTTCAGCCGCGCAGCGTCGATGTCCCAGAGCGCCACGGCGGCGCCTGAGTCCAGCATGCGCCGGGCAGCGGCATAGCCGATGCCGCGGGCGCCGCCGGTGATGACGGCGGTGCGGCCGGCGAGATCAATGCGGTTCATGGGTCGTGTCCTCGGTGGTTCTTGTCGTTGGTGTCGTCAGCGCGTGGCGACCATGAAGAGGCGGGGAAAGGCGAGCAGCACCTTTCCCTCGGGGTCGACGGGATAGTGGGGCGCGATGCGGGCGCGATAGGCGGCGAGATAGGCCTCGCGCTCCTCCGGCTGGAGGGCGGCGAGGAAGGGGCGGAGCCCCGAGCCCTTGAACCACTCGACGATGCCGTCGAGGCCATCCAGCGGGTGATGGTAGACGGTGCGCCAGACATCGACGCGCTGGGCGTGGGGCTTGAGCAGCCGGTAGTACCAGGCCGCGCTGCCGAGGGCGGTGCGGGTGCCCGCCGCTTCGCCGAGCCGGCCGGCCCAGGGGCCCTCTGCTGCCGCCTCGCGCATGGCGACATGGCTCGGCTCGTCGAGATTGTCGGGCATCTGGAGGGCGAGGCTGCCGCCGTCGGGCAGGAGGCTCACCAGCCGCGGCAGGATCGTCTCGTGGCCCGGCACCCACTGGAAGACGGCGTTGGAATAGAGAATGTCGACCGGCGCGGTCGGCTCCGGCCGCCAGGTCGTGAGGTCCGCCACCTCGAAGCTGATGCCGCGCAGGCGGGCGCGGGCATTGGTGATCATGTCGGGCGAGGAATCGAGGCCGAGGATCTCCGCCTTGGGGAAGGCCTCCAGCAGCAGTTCGGTGGTGTTGCCGGGCCCGCAGCCAAGGTCGACGACCCGCCGCGGCTCACGGGTCGGAACGGCGGCGAGGAGGTCGCGGGCGGGGCGCGTCCGTTCGCTCTCGAACTTCACATATTGCTTGGCCGACCAGTCCATGCACGCCTCCCGCGAGGCGCAGTCGATCACCGGTCGCAGCGCCTCGCAAGGCCGCGAGGGGTGGCCCCCTCCATCACAGGCGCATGCCGGGAATGGCGAGGGGATTGTCGGTCAGCGCCGTCCGGTCGGCCTGGTCGGGACGGGCGATGCCGAGGAAGGCGTCGTGCAGGGCGCGGATGACAGCGGGGTCCATGTCCTTGAGGATGAAGACGATGCGGGTGCGGGCATCGCCGTCCGGCCAGGAATCCAGCACGGTGGTGGGGTGGAAGAGGTGCTGGGCGCCGTGCACCACCACCGGCCGGTCCGGGAATTCGGCGATCTTCACCACGCCCTTCACGCGCAGGAGATGCGGCCCGTGGGCGCCGCGCAGGAGCTCCAGGAACATGTCGAAGGCGGCCGAGCCCATGGCCTGGTCGCTCGTCAGGACGAAGGCGCGGATGCCGTCGTCATGGCCGTGGGGGGCTGAATCGGCGCTGGTCAGCGCCTCCTCGTTCAGCCAGCGGGCGACGTCGGGGATCTTGGTGACGGGATTGGTGAGGCCTGCGGCCAGCACCGCCTCGGTGGTCGCCTCGCCCTTCGACGCATCGAGGCGGCGGGCGGCGGGGGCGAGCGCTGCGAGCCGCTCCAGCAGCGCGAGATAGGCCGGACGGCGGGCCTCGTCGACGAGATCGGTCTTGGTGATGACGATGCGGTCGGCCACCGCCGCCTGCCGCACGGCTCCCGGCTGGGCGTCGAGGGTGGCAAGGCCGTTCACCGCGTCGACCACGGTCACCACCGCATCGAGCTTGTAGCGCAGAGCCAGATAGGGATGGGCCATCAGCGTGTGCAGGACGGGGATCGGGTCGGCGAGGCCGGTGGTCTCGATGACCACCCGGGCGAAGGGCTCGACGCGGCCGTTGTCGACGGCGCGCAGCAAGTCCTCCAGCGCCGCGACGAGGTCGCCGCGCACCGTGCAGCAGACACAGCCCGAGGACAGCATGACGATGCCCTCCTCGACGGTGCGGACGAGCAGATGGTCGAGGCCGACCTCGCCGAACTCGTTGATCAGCACCGCCGTGTCGGCCAGCGCCGGATCGGCGAGCAGGCGGTTCAGCAGCGTCGTCTTGCCGGCGCCGAGGAAACCGGTGAGCACGGTCACCGGCACGGGCGGGCGCGGACGGCGGGGAGCGGGTTCAGCGGCCATCGGCAGGCACCGGCGCGGGTTGTGGCTCGCGCCTCAGTTCCGCCAGCGAGGAGGCGATGAGGGCGGCGAGCACGAGGAGGCTGCCGATCATCTGGGCATGGGAGAGCGTTTCGCCAAGGATGAGGCCGGCGAAGAGGATGGCGACGACCGGTTCCAGGCAGAAGATGAGGCCGACCATGGCGGCCGGCGCACGGCGCGCCGCCACCATCTGCAGGGCGAAGCCGGCGAGATAGCCGGCCACCGTCAGGGCGCTGGGGAGCCAGGCCTGGGCGATGGCGCCCCAGCCGATGCCGCCGAGGAGCAGGGCGGCCGCGCCCGAGATCGGCATGATGACGATATGCGACCAGAACATCATGGCCTGCGGGCCGACATGCCGTCCGGATCGCGAGGCCATGAAGAACTGCCAGGCCGCCAGCGTGCTGGCGAGGGCCGCCAGCAGGATGCCGCGCGGGTCGATGTCGCCGAGCTTCGGGCCGATGGCGATGGCAAGGCCGGTGAAGGCCAGGGCAAAGACGCCGAAGCGGTGGAGGGTGAAGCGCCCTCCGTCAACGAAGGGGCTGGCGAGAAGGATCAGCAGCGGGAAGGTGTAGAAGATGATCGCCGCGACGCCGATCGGCACGAAGGAGACGGCGAAGAAATAGGCGAGGCCGACGCCCGCGGAGGCGATGCCGAGGCCGAGGATCGCCGGCCGTCCCGCCGCCGGCAGGCGCAGCGCGCCGCGGCTGATCGCGGTGACCACGGCCACCGCGCCGAGCATCAGGAAGACCCGCAGGAAGACGAGGTCGGCGGCCGAGACGCCCTGCTGCGTCGCCATGCGCGCATAGACGATGTTGATGCCATAGGCGGTCGCCGAGGCGAGGGCCGCCGCGATGCCGATGCCGACGGAACTGCGGATCACGGCTGGGCAGGCCGCTGCGGACGCTGGACCGGGCGGGGGGTCTGGCGGTTGGCGTTGGGCGTCCGGTTTTGGGCGCTGCGGTTCTGGCGCGCGGCCGGTGCAGCGCGCTGGGCGGGCCGCGCCGGTGCCGCGGCGGGCCGTTCGGGCGGCAGGGCGCCGTTGAGCATCATCGGAGTGCCGGCCGGCGCGATCGCGCCATGGCGGACGGGGGCGACGCCTGCCGCGACGGGCGGCGAGGGCGTGACGATGACCGTCGTCTGGCCCGAGGTCGCGGGAATCGTGACCGGTCGGTTGCCGGTGGAGGCGAGCGCTGTAGCGGCCGGGGTTGCCACCGGCGCGCGGCCGCCGATGAAGACGGGCACCGGGTCCATGCTGGGGCGATAGGGGCCGAGCAGCGAGACGACGGCGCCGGGCATGGCGGCAAGGGCGGTCTGGCGGGTGCCGGGGCGGGCCGTCCGGGCCTGCTGCTGGGCCATCATCTGGGCATAGGAGAGATTGCCGGGGTCGGTGGTCTGGGCCGCGGCGACCGGCTCGGCGTCGAGCTCCTCGCCCGCCTCGATATAGACGGGGCCGCGCGGGCCGCGGCGGCGGCAGGTCTGGTCGCGGATGTCGGGCGGGCCGGACGAGAGGTCATTGGCGATGCCGTCGAGGCCGACACCCGAACCGCCGGAGACGAAATGGCGCTCGAACAGGCCGGCCGCCGTCTCCGCCCGGCCGCGCGCCGAGGTCGCGCCGAGCACGACGACGATGAGCTGGCGGCCGCCGCGGGTGGCGGTGGCGACGACGTTGAAGCCGGAGGCGCAGGTGAAACCGGTCTTGAACCCGTCGGCGCCCTGGTAGCGGCCGATCAGGTGGTTCGGGTTGCGCATGATGCGATTGCCGTAGCGGATCGCCGGGATGCGCCAGAGCTGCGCATGCTCTGGGAATTCGCGCATCATGGCGCGGGCGAGCAGGGCCATGTCGCGGGCGGTGGTCTGCTGGCCCGCGCCGGGCAGGCCGTTGGGATTGATGAAGCGGGTGCCGCTCATGCCGAGCCGCTGCGCCTCGGCGTTCATCATGCCGGCAAAGGCCTCGACCGAGCCGCCGACGCCCTCGGCGATGGCGACCGAGACGTCATTGGCCGACTTGACCATGATCATCTTGAGGGCGTTGTCGAGGGTGACCACGGTGCCCGGCCGGAAGCCCATCTTGGACGGCGCCTGGCGGAAGGCGCGCTGCGAGACGACGAGGCCGGTGTCGAGCGAGACGCGGCCCGCGCGCACCTGGCGGAGGGCCACATAGGTGGTCATCATCTTGGTGAGCGAGGCCGGCAGCCAGGGCGTGCCGCCGCGGTCGGATTGCAGCACCTGGCCGGAGGCCATATCGACGACGATGGTCGGCCCGACCTGCTGGGCCTTGGCCGGGGAGAAGCCGGCGATGAGGGCGAGCGCACCGGCGAGGACGGGGATGTGAATCCGCAATGGCTTCGGCCTTCTGCGACGGGCGGCGCAACCGCCCCTGTTTAGCCGCTTCGCGCGGCTTTCGCCAAGGGAGAAGCGGGACGGATCAGGGCCCTTCTGAAACGGGACGAACGCGGCCAAAGCGTGACAACGATCGTCGCCCCGCGCGGCTTCGCGCCAGCCATGCGCCGGACGGAGGATGGCGCGGGTGATGTCCGGCCCCTATTGTGTAACGACACGACGCCCTTCTTCCGCTCCGCTCCCCTCACGAGGATCGCCGCCATGACCGCCTGCATCGTCGGCTGGGCCCATACGCCCTTCGGCAAGCTCGAGACCGAGACCATCGAGAGCCTGATCATCCGTGTCGCCAACGAGGCGATGGACAATGCCGGCATCGGTCCGGATGAGGTGGACGAGATCCTGCTCGGCCATTTCAATGCGGGCTTCTCGCCCCAGGATTTCACCGCCTCGCTCGTGCTGCAGGCCGATCCGCGACTGCGCTTCAAGCCGGCGACCCGCGTGGAGAATGCCTGCGCCACCGGCTCGGCGGCCGTCCATCAGGCGGTACGCGCGGTGAAGGCGGGCGATGCCCGCGTCGTCCTCGTCGTCGGCGTCGAGCAGATGACCAAGACGCCGGGCCCGGAGATCGGCAAGAACCTGCTGCGCGCCTCCTACCTGCCGGAGGACGGCGACACGCCCGCGGGCTTCGCCGGCGTCTTCGGCAAGATCGCCCACAACTACTTCCAGCGCTGGGGCGACCAGTCCGATGCCCTCGCCATGATCGCGGCGAAGAACCACAAGAACGGCGTCGAGAACCCCTATGCGCAGATGCGCAAGGATTTCGGCTACGAGTTCTGCCGCACCGAGAGCGAGAAGAACCCCTTCGTTGCCGGCCCGCTGAAGCGGACGGACTGCTCGCTCGTCTCGGACGGCGCGGCCGCCCTCGTCATCACCGACACCGCCACGGCGCTCAAGATGAAGAAGGCAGTCGCCTTCCGCGGCCATGCCCATGTGCAGGACTTCCTGCCCATGTCGAAGCGCGACATCCTGAAGTTCGAAGGCTGCACCCAGGCCTGGGGCAAGGCGCTGGCGGATGCCGGCATTACTCTCTCGGATCTCTCCTTCGTCGAGACGCACGACTGCTTCACGGTGGCCGAGCTCATCGAATATGAGGCGATGGGCCTCGTGCCGGAGGGCCAGGGCGCCCGCGCCATCCTCGAGGGCTGGACCCAGAAGGACGGCAAGCTGCCGGTCAATCCTTCGGGCGGCCTCAAGGCCAAGGGCCATCCGATCGGCGCCACCGGCGTCTCCATGCACGTGCTTTCGTCCATGCAGCTCATGGGCGAGGCCGGCGGCATCCAGGTGCCGGGCGCCAAGCTCGCCGGAATCTTCAACATGGGCGGCGCGGCGGTGGCGAACTACGTCAGCGTGCTGGAACGCCTGCGCTGAAGGCGCTCCCGAACCGGTGAACGGCGGCGGGCTTGCCGCCGTTCCTGAGGGCGCGCCATAGTCCCTCCCAAGAGCTCCGGGCGGTTTCCCGCCGCACCGGGCCGATCCGGGAGGGACGACCATGCTCATGACGCGCCTCGCGCGGCTCATCGCCGCCTGTCTGCTGCTGCCGTTCCTGGCGGCGGCGGCCATCGCCGCCGACTACCCCGAGCCGAAGCGCGGCACCTATGTGGCCCGCGACTTCCGCTTCCACACCGGCGCGGTGCTGCCGGAGGTGAAGCTCAGCTACCTCACCATCGGCAACCCCTCCGGCGAACCCGTGCTCGTGCTGCACGGCACGGCGGGTTCGGCCGCGAGCATGGTCAATCCGGGCTTTGCCGGCGAGCTCTTCGGGCCGGGCCAGCCGCTGGATGCCACGAAGTATTTCATCATCATCCCCGACGCCATCGGCGCAGGGCAGTCGTCGAAGCCCTCCGACGGGATGCGCGCCGCCTTCCCGCGCTACAATTACGACGACATGGTCGCCGGCCATCACCGGCTGCTGACCGAGGGCCTCGGCATCCGCCGGGTGCGGCTGATCATCGGCAATTCCATGGGCGGGATGCATGCCTGGATCTGGGGCGTCACCCATCCCGACTTCATGGACGCGCTGGTGCCGATGGCCTCTCAGCCGACCGAGATGTCCAGCCGCAACTGGATGATGCGGCGGCTGATCATCGACAGCGTGCGCAACGATCCCGACTGGAACAACGGCAATTACACGACGCAGCCGAAGGCGCTGCGGGTCGCCAACGTCTTCTACGGCATCGCCACCAATGGCGGCACGCTCGCCTACCAGGAGATGGCGCCGACCCGCGAGGCCGCCGACAAGCTGCTGGACGGCCGTCTTGCTGCGCCCTTCACGGCCGATGCCAACGACTTCATGTACCAGTGGGATTCCTCGCGGGACTACAATCCCGCGCCGCGGCTCGACCGCATCCGGGCGCGGGTGCTCGCCATCAACTCGGCCGATGACGAGCGCAATCCGCCCGAGACAGGAATCATGGAGCGCGAGCTGAAGCGCATCCCCAATGCCCGGCTGCTGCTGATCCCGGCGAGCGCGCAGACGCGTGGCCACGGCACGACCGGCATGGCGCGGTTCTGGAAGACCGAGCTCGGGGAGTTCCTGGCGACGGTGCCTCGCCGGGGCTCGTGAGCCTTTAGCCGAACTCGCTGGCGCCCGGCACCGCCGGTACCCCCGGACCCGGCACGGCCTTCGCCGCCAGCACGGCTCGGATCACCGCCGCCGCCATGACCTGCGCGGCGATGGCGCCGAGCGCCATCATGTTGCCGGTGACGCCGCTCTTGCCCGTGGCGACGCAGAACAGCGTGTCGCCGTCCCACATGGTGTGGATGGGGTCGATGGTGCGGGCGAGGCCGTCATGGGCCTGCTGGGCGATCTTCTGCGCCTGCGCCTTGGTCAGCTGCGCGTCGGTCGCGACGATGCCGATGGTGGTCGCCATGCCGGCCTGGAGCGCGGGAGGCAGCTCGCCGCGCAGGATCGCCTGGGTGAGGCCGAGGCGGCGTCGGCCATCCTCGGTGCGGGTTCCGGCGATCACCTCGCCCGAGCGCGGATCGATGACGTCGCCGACCGCATTGACCGCCACCAGCGCGCCGACCGTCACCTTGCCGACCTTGACCGAGGCCGTGCCGATGCCGCCCTTCATGGCGCGGGCGAGGCCATAGGCCTTGCCGACCGTTGCGCCAGCGCCCGCACCGACCGAGCCCTCGGCGGGGGCTTCGGTCGTGGCGGCGGCGCAGGCCTTGTAGCCGGCCTCGGCATCCGGGCGGATGCGATGGTCGCCCATGCCGAGATCGAAGAGGATGGCGGCCGGCACGATGGGCACGCGCGCCGGTCCTGCGGGGAAGCCGATGCCTTTCTCCTCGAGGAAGCGCACCGCGCCGGTGGCAGCCTCAAGCCCGAAGGCGCTGCCGCCGGCCAGCATGATGGCATGGACGCGGTCGACGAGATTGGTGGGATTGAGGAGATCGGTCTCCCGCGTGCCCGGCGCTGCGCCGCGCACGTCGACGCCGGCCGTCGCCCCTTCCTCGGTGATCAGGACCGTGCAGCCGGTCGGGCGGCGCGTGTCGGTGAAGTGCCCGACCTTCACGCCGGCGACGTCGGTGATGGCCCCGCCGAGCGGGGCGGTGCGGGTGGCCTGCGCCTGGGCCGCGGCGGGTGTCGCCAGCGCCGACAGCGCCCCGAGGCCGAAGAGTGCTGCGGTTGCGTCGCGCCGGTCCATGATCGCCTCCGTTGTGCGTGTCGACGAAGGCTAGACCGGTCACCGGAGGAGGTGAAGCGCGCCATCAGGCTGGCAGGACGGCACCCGATGGGTTACATGTCACCAGCAGGGAGATCGTCATGGCGCCGAAGGCCCAAAGCGATGCGGGACGGGACAAGGTTCGCCGCCATCGCCTGTCCCTGCGCGAGCGCGGGCTTCGTCCCATCCAGATCTGGGTCCCGGATATGCGCTCCGCGGCGTTTGAACGGGAAGCCCGGCGCCAGTCGGCAGCCGTCGCCGCCAGTGTCGAGGCCGAAGCCGACCAGGCCTTCATCGATGCCATATCGGCTGGTGGGCCTGAGCCGTGAGACGCGGTGAGGTCTGGACCGTCGCCGGCGGTCAGGACTATGCGGGAAAGCCGCGGCCCGCCGTCATCATCCAGGATGATCATTTCGCGCAGACCGGGTCGGTCACGATCTGCGTGTTCACGACGGACACCACGGATGCCCCGCTGTTCCGGCTGGTGATTGAGCCGGATCCAACAAACGGGTTGCGCGCGGCGAGCCGCCTCATGGTCGACAAGGTCACGACCGTGCCGCGGAGCAAGCTGGGCGTTTGCATCGGGCGACTCGCCGATGACGACATCCTCCGGCTGAACCGCGCCTTGTTCGTCTTCCTCGGGCTCTCTCCGCCTGCCCGGCGAAGCGCCCGATCGCGCTAGGCGCGTCTCACGCCCCCTTCGGCCGGAAGGCCACGCAATGGGCGGGGTTCGTCTCCAGCCGCGGGCCCTCGATCAGGTCGATGCAATAGGGGATGGCGGGCATCACCGCGTCGAGGCACTCGCGGATCGACGAGGGCTTGCCCGGCAGGTTGACGATCAGCGACCGGCCGCGGATGCCAGCCGTCTGCCGCGACAGGATGGCGGTCGGCACGACCTTGAGGCTCACCTGGCGCATCAGCTCGCCGAAACCCGGCATCATCTTCTGGCAGACGGCTTCCGTGGCTTCGGGCGTGACGTCGCGGATCGCCGGGCCGGTGCCGCCGGTGGTGAGGATCAGCGGACAGTGCTCCTGGTCGGCGAGTTCGATCAGCGCCGCCTCGATCACCGCCTGCTCATCGGGGATGACGCGCGGCACGGCGTGCCAGGGGCTGGCGAGCAGGTCGGTCAGCGCCGCGACGATGCCGGGGCCGCCCTTGTCCTCGTAGAGGCCGCGGCTGGCGCGATCCGAGACGGTGACGACGCCGATGGGGATGGAGGTGCTGTTCATCCATCCTCCCTAGCGCCGGCGCACGGCATTCTCAATGCGACGCGGCGGCCTCGAAGGCCGCGCGCGCCAGGCTCATGTCCACATGGGGCACATCGGCGCCACGGGCGGCGCTGGTCTTCACGCTTTCGCCGGTGCGGCGGAAGCCAAGCTTTTCCTGCACCCTCAGCGAGGCCGGGTTGTCGGCGAAGGCTCCGGCGTCGAGTCGCTGGATCTCCGGATCACGGAAGGCGAGGGCGATCATGGCCCTCACCGCCTCGGTGGCGAATCCCTTGCCCCAGACGGATTTGCCGAACCACCAGCCGATGGTCGCCGCGGGGCCCTCGCGGGAAAAGCTGACCAGGCCGATGAGGGCGTGGGGCTCCTTCGCCCGCGCCACGGCGAGAGCGAGGGAATCGCCCGTGAGGTTCGAGGCGAGCACGTCGCCGATGAAGGCGGAAGCATGGGCCTCAGTATAGGGATGCGGGACGACAAGGAGCATCCGCGCGACGTCCCTGTCGCCGGCGAGGCGGGCGAGGCGCGGCACGTCGTCGAAGCTCGGCTGGCGCAGGACCAGCCGACGCGTCGTCAGCGGCACATGGGGCAGGAAAGGGCCGTTCAACCGGTCCTCCCGCGAACCCCGCCGGCCGTGCCGGCGGGGGGCTGCAGGACGAGGCTCACGCCAGGCAACCCGCAACGACCTTCGGCGCGGAGCGCCGCAGGATCGGGTCGCGCCAGGCCTTGAGGCTGGCCCAGAGCGTGCGGTCGAGGCGGAACTTGTCGACCGGCACCGAGCTCGCCAGCAGGCGCGAGCGGGTGAGGCCGGCGCCGACCCACTGGAAGCCGCAACGCTCGATGACGCGGCGCGAGGCCGGATTGACGACCCGGGCGCGGGCGGCCACCGCCTCGGCGGCGCGATCCGTGAACAGGTGATCGACGACGGCGCGGGCGGCCTCCGTCGCATAGCCGCGGCCCCAATGGGCGGTGCCGAGCCAGTAACCGATTTCGGGATCGCCTGTATCGGGCATCACGAAGCCCGTCGCACCGATGGGCGCGCCGTTGGCCTTGAGGGTGATGAGAAGGGGATGGTCCTGGGAGGTCCAGGCGTTGGCGATCCAGTTCTCCGCGTCTTTCGCCGCATAGGGATGCGGGAGATTGGCCGTCATCTCGGCAATCCGTCGGTCATTGGCCAGCGCCACGACCGCCGGGACGTCCTCGAAACGCGGCACACGGAGAACGAGCCGCTCCGTCTCGAGGACGGGCATACAGCTCTCGCGCAGATCGCCGCCGAGGCGGCCTTCCAGTTCGGTTTCCAGGGCAGTCATGGCAGGTTCCTTCCCTTGCCTGTCAGCGGGCCTGGAACCATTTCCAGGACCGAAGAAGAAAGGGGCGCCCGGCTGTCTCGCCTGGCGCCCCTCGATCTTCGATCCGCGATCATGGGGCAGCCTGGCGAACTCGCCGGCGGCCCCGATGTCGGTGCCGCCTGTTACTCGGCGGCGGCAATCATCGGAACAACCGACACGTAGGTACGGTTATTCGCTTTCGTTCGGAACTCTACGCGGCCGTCGGTGGTCGCGAAGAGCGTGTGATCCTTGCCAAGCCCGACATTGGTGCCGGGATGGAACTTCGTCCCGCGCTGACGCACGAGAATGTTGCCGGAGACGACCTGCTGGCCGCCGAACCGCTTCACACCGAGACGCTGGGCGTTCGAGTCGCGACCGTTACGCGACGAGCCGCCTGCCTTTTTGTGAGCCATGAGGAGCTCCCGATTCCGTTGGTCTTATAAGACGTGTTGTGCAGAGAGATGGCAAGAGCGTGGCGAAGAGCCCCGCTTACTTGTCTTCCCCGGATTCCAGCTCGGCCTTGTCGACCTTGGCGCGCGGCGGCTTGCCAGCCAGCAGCTCCTTGGCCTGCTCGACCCATTCCTCGCGCTTGGCGCGGCCGCGGAGCCCGAGCTCCTTGTCCTTCGCCTCGAGCGCAGCGTCATCCCAGGAGGCGATCTCCTCCCAGGAGGTGATGCCGGCGGCGCGCAGCTTCTTCTCGATCGTCGGGCCGATGCCGGCGATCAGCGACAGGTTGGACGTGTCCATCTTGCCGGTCGGGGCAGCAGCGGTCTCGGCGACCTCGGCCTTGGCGGCCTTGCCCTCGGCCTTGTCGGCCTTCGGCGCGGCAGCGGCCTTCGACGGCTTGGCGCCGCCGGTGAGGATCTCGGCGATGCGCACGATGGTCAGGTCCTGGCGATGACCCTTCTTGCGCTTCGAATTCTGGCGGCGGCGCTTGCGGAACGAGATGGTCTTCGGGCCGCGGGCCTGCTTCACGACCTCGGCGGCCACGGAGGCGCCGGCCACGAAGGGGGAGCCGATGGTGATGCCGGCGTCGCCGCCGACCATGAGCACCTCGGGGAACACCACCGTCTCGCCGGCCGCAGCCTCGAGCTTCTCGATGGTGATCGTGTCGGAGGCGGCAACCTTGTACTGCTTGCCGCCAGTCTTGATGACTGCGTACATCGTTTTCGGTCCTTGTCGACGATGCCTGGCGGGTCGGGAGGGAAGCCCCTCGCGCCTTGGCCGGCCGTCTTCTTGTTTGGTCTTGCCGCCGGCGGACCGGCGGTTGTTGGTGACGCCCGCATCGCACGACGGAACCGGACGGTTCTCAGCCAAGCGGAAGCGGGACGCGGCTCAATGATGGAAACAGGCGCGCGAGTCAAGGAAAACCCGCAGGGCGCCGCCCTTTTTTGCCTCTGCGGCCGGGGAGGCCGTGTCGCCCGGCTGCCCCGAGGGGCGAGGCCGTGCCGGCCGGGATGCACGGCGGGCGGTCGCAGGGCATGAAGGCCGTCGACGCTGTTCCTGCGAAATTCCGTCCCCGCCGCGACGCCGTGCTTGAATGCGGCCGTCCGTTCCGCTATGTCGCGCTTCGCTTCAACTCGGGCGGCGCGTCTTCTCGCACCGCCTTGCGACCGCGGAGAGGTGGCTGAGTGGTTGAAAGCACCGCACTCGAAATGCGGCATACGGGCAACCGTATCGGGGGTTCGAATCCCTCCCTCTCCGCCAATCGTCCTTGAAATTGCTAGGCCAATGTCGCTGCTGGGGCCCCAAGCGGACCTCGGAAACGTTTGCACCCGGGCGATCAGGGACAGGCGCCAGGATGATGCTTCGCCTTGCCGGAGCCGGCGCGAGGGCGCGCACCTGTCTCGCTCGCCTGCGTCGCGACGGGAAGGACCCGGTCAATCGCGCAATGCGGTGGGTGACGGTGTCCCCCTGCGCTGCTCGCCCCACAGCCTGGCCCCGAGAGGGATCATCAGGCCGACGCCGAGGCCGAACAGTCCATTGAGAACAGGCCCGATCCACATCCTTGCCGGGTTGAACCCCGCTGCGACGGGCTGGCCTTTCAGGGGCGCAACCACGAACCAGGCCACGAGCGTCGGAGCCACGGCGCCGAAGATCGCCGCCGCGGCCCAGAACGGCAGACGGACCGCACTTCCGAACCGCGTCCAGATCACCGTGAAGACCACGGCCCACAACCCACCGAAGAAGGCCAGGCTCATGACTTGCGGGATCCCGAATGGCGCGACGGGATCGAACACAAAGGCCCTGAGGGGTGCGATGCCCGCCCTGGCGATCATCAGGACGGCGACCTGATGGAACAAGAGGACCGCCAGAGCGCCAGCGGCGAAGGCGATGGCCAGGCGAGCGAGGGTCAGTGGCGGAGCGGCAACAGGCATGCTGGTCGTCCCCTGGCGCGTTCCTGCCGGGCGGCGAAGGGCGCCGGCTTGCCGCGCGTCCTTTTTCCATACCGCGAAAGTAACGTCGCCGAAACGAGGAAAAGCGCCGTTCGCCCCACAGCAACGCACCGGCAATGCGCTCAACGTTCTTGCGGCCCCATCCAGTCAGCCCCCGCGGGTCATCCCCGCAAACGGGTCCAGCCGAGAACGTGGGACGTCGGCCGCAAGATCGCCGATCTGAAACACGGGCTTTCCGTGACGGCATGAGCCTTCAGCATCCCGCGGGGATAAGCCGCTCCGGGAGAAGCTCCATGTCCGATGCCATGCGCACCTTTCAACTGATCGCGACTTTTGCCGCGATGCTGGGAGGCGTTGCGCCAAGCCTTGCCCAGCAGCCAACGCCGATACCGTCCTGCAGCCTCGGCGACACGGACTGGCGCAGCGACCCTGTCTTCCTGCGCAGCCAGGATCCATCAGCCCGCGGTCGTCCCGGCGGCGCATTACGCTGCGAGCAATACGACCTCTCCGAATATCCCGTGGGCGCCGAGCGTCTGAAGGTCGTTGTCGGCAGGCTTTTCGAAACCGGCGAGGGCGGCGGCGCCGGCATCGAGCAGCCCGTGCGGTTGATCATCCTCTCGAAGGGGACGGGCGCGCAGGAGCGCGTGATCGGCCGCTTCCTCGAGCCCTATGACATATCGAGGGACAAGCCGAACTTCTTCACCCAGCTGGCGACGACGCCGGACGGCGGTGCGCTGGTGCTCGTCGGCTGGCAGATCCGGACGGCCTATCTCGTCAGGAATAACGAGGTGAGACTGGTCGATAGCCATGCCTGGCTTGACGCTGCGATCGCGGCCACGCCCCCCGGCTGGCGAGCCGGGCCGGTCAGGACCCTCAAGCCCGACAGTCTCGACCACAACATCAAGGGCTATGTCGCTCTTTTCCGCGCAGACGCCGACGATCCATCGCGTCCGGGACGCGCGGATGACGAGGGCCAGGCGATCGAAGTCGATCTGGTGGTGAGCGAGACCAGGCTCATCGCCGTGAACACGCGCGTGGTCGAGGGCAATTCAGTCCAGGACGACGAGTGGTGGGAGCGTTTTGTTGGTCAGTCAGAGGGGATGCGTTCCGACCGCAGGCGGCTGCCGCGCGGCACCGAGACTTGCGACATCACCGCCTGGTCGATGGACCCCGATCCCGCCGGGATGACCCTGCGCGCGGCTCCCAATGCGCAGGCACGGGCGATCGGCCGGATACCCCCGCCGTGGAAGGCGCCCGACCGCCTTGGTGATCGAGGCCAGACCTACCGCTCCCAGTTCAGGGTGATCGGCTCCCGGCCGGGGTGGTTTCTGGTGCGGGACATCACCGCACCGGGAGTGGCCTATGGCGAGCGCTATCCCCGCACGCTGCCCCAGGCGCCGCGCGGCCAGGGATGGGTCCCGGCGAGCCTCATCGGCGCGGCGCTTGCCAATACCGGACTGGCTCGCGGCGAACTGCGGCAGGCGCCCAGCGAGTTTTCCGCGATTCGGCCGGTGGCGCGTGAGCCAACGCCCATCGGTCCCGGCGACGTCGTCGAACGCCTCCACGCCTGCTCGGGAAACTGGGGGCTGGTCGAGATCGGCGGAGAGCGGGGATGGTGGCGCGGCATCTGTGCCAACCAGGTCTCGAATTGCAGCTGATCGCGGCGGCCGCGCGCGGCGAGGCCGGCCATGCTTCACCACCGGTTTCAGGCCCCGTCGAAGAAGAGAGGCAGCCGATGCGGCCGGGCAGGGGCCGCGCAACAGAGCCGCCGGAGCCTGGCGCCCCGGTGGCGTGCCGTCCCGCGTCTCCCGATCTTGACGAATGCCGGGAAGGCTCTACCCTCATGACCGCGGAAGAGTTCGCGGGGGTTTCACCTGCCGCGGCGCCGAAGGAGCAACCGCCCCGGAAACTCTCAGGCAAACAGACCGCGCCGAAACGTGACTCTGAAAAGTGGAGCAGCAGCTCCCGCCGATGGTGTAACCGCAGGTCCGATGACCGGCCCCGCGGGATGCTCTCAGGCCAATGACAGAGGGGGCTTCGATCCGCCGTGCGCGGAAGGAGACCCGCTATGCCCACCTCAGACACGATCAACGTCGCCGTCATCGGCGGCGGCATCACCGGCGTGACCACCGCCTATAGCCTCGCCCGCCGCGGCTGCCGCGTCACCCTCTTCGACCGCCACCCCTATGCCGCGATGGAGACCTCCTTCGCCAATGGCGGCCAGCTCTCCGCCTCCAATGCGGAAGTGTGGAACAGCTGGGGCACGGTGCTCAAGGGCCTGAAATGGATGATGTCGCCGGGCGCGCCGCTGCTGGTGAACCCCAAGCCCTCCTGGCACAAGATCAGCTGGATGGGCGAATTCCTCGCCGCCATCCCGGCGCATGAGGACAACACCATCACCACGGCGCGGCTCGCCATCGAGGCCCGCGCCCACCTCCGGCAGATGGCCGCCGAGGAGGGCATCGATTTCGACTGCGAGGATCGCGGCATCCTGCATTTCTACCAGTCGAAGGCCGACTTCGACGCGGCGGCGCGGGTCACGGCGCTCCTCGCCCGCGGGGGCCTTGCGCGCCATGCGGTGACGCCGGCGGAGATCCGGTCCATCGAGCCGGCGCTGCGGGGCCAGTTCCATGGCGGCTTCTACACGCCCTCCGACTTCACCGGCGACATCCACAAGTTCACCATCGGCCTCGCCGAGGCCTGCGAGCGGCGCGGCGTCGCGATGCGCTTCTCCACCGAGGTCCTGGCGACCGAGGCCCTGGAGGATCATGTCAGCCTCACCGTCCGCTCCACCGAGCCGGTGGCGGACGGCGCCCCGGCGGCCGCCGAGACCCTGCGTTTTGACAAGGTCGTGGTCTGCGCCGGCGTGCTGAGCCGGGAGGTCGCCCGCGGCTTCGGCGACCGCATCAATGTCTATCCGGTCAAGGGCTATTCCATCACGGTCCATCTGCCGGAGGCCGCCGACCAGGAGGCGGCGCCCTGGGTCAGCCTGCTCGACGACAAGGCCAAGATCGTCACCAGCCGGCTCGGCCGCACCCGGTTCCGCGTCGCGGGCACCGCCGAGTTCAACGGCTATAACCGCGACATCCGGGCCGAACGCATCGCCCCGCTGGTCGCCTGGTGCCGGCGCCACTTCCCCGGCATGAGCACGCGGCAGGCGGTGCCGTGGGCGGGTCTCCGCCCGATGATGCCCGACATGATGCCGCGGGTGACGCGGGGCCGGAACCCGCGCGTGCTCTATAACACGGGCCACGGGCATCTGGGGTGGACCTTGTCGGCCGCTACGGCCGAGGCCGTCAGCGCGCTGGCGACGGCACGGCCCAACGCCTGATCGCGCGCCTGTTCACGGGGGGCCAGCCGCATGGTCGCGGCGGGCCCTTCGTGGCGAGCCTTCGGGCTGGCAGCGTCCTGACCGCTAGCGGCTCACCGGGACGCGCCGGCATGCTACCGCGTCGCGCTGGACGAGCCGGTCTCCGCCGGGCATCGCACCCACCCCGCCTCGTCCGGCATGGGGCCCGATCCTGTGGAATCGAAGTTGAGCGTGCCGTCGGCGCGCAGGCGCAACCGGACGGTGGCCGGCGTGCTGTCCTGATCGTCGAATGCGCGTCCGCGACCGACCCAGACGTTGCCGCGCCGCGTCCAGGTCCGGATGCTCCAGCCGCTTTCGTACTGGAGGATGGACCGGCCATCGATGCGCGTCGGGGTGAGTTCGCCCGTTTCCGCGCACTGGGCGAGATCCGAAGCCCATGTGCCGTGGAACGACCGTGGCAAGCGTTCGGCGGCGGCCGCCGCCATGATGCCCGTCGCAGCGACAAGGCAGGCCGCGGCGATGACCTTGCAGGCAAAAACTGTCTTCATCATGCGCCCGTTTGCAGCGTTTGAGACCATCGCGGTGGACCGGATGAGCCGGCCCATCGGCATGTCTTCTGGCCGGTCAGCGTTTCGCGACCGCGCTACCGCGGCGATTCTGCGTTTCCGATGCGTCTCGCGAGGGCGAGCTCATCATCCGACGGGGCCGGCCGGCCGAAGTTCGAGCGGGACGAGAAAAGGCCCGCGGATGGTCTCCGCGGGCCCGAAAGTTGGGAGCCGGCAGCCACCTAGTGGGAGCTGGCTGCTTCGGCAGGCCCATGATGCGGATGTCGCTCCTGGTCTCAACAGAAAGTATGAAACCGATCCGCGCACTTTGTCGCATCGGCCGCCGGAAACACGCCTCCCTCAGTGCGGCGCCGGACCGGTGGCCAGCGCGCCGGCGAGGGCGCGGCGATCGAGGAGAGCCTCGGCCTCGCCGGCCATGTTCACCATCATGCCTCGCATGTGGTTGAGGACGACCTCGCGGTCGAGTTTCATCAGGTCGGGATGAATGGGGACGAGCGCGAAGATCTCGTCGAAGGTCGCCTTGCAGATGTCCTGTGGCGCCTTCGGCTCGGCCAGCGCCGCGCGGCGCAGGCTGGTCTCCACTCCGTCGGCCCGCTGGCCCCACCATTCCGGATCGACGCCGGCCGGGCAGGGATAACGGCCGAGCACGTTCCGCCCCGCGGCAATCAGCGCGTCGAGCAGCGCCGGCTCCCGGCCGGCCGCCGCGCTGCGCAGATGGCCGTCGACCAACTCCAGCACGTTCGAGACGCTCAGGGGAAAGGCCCGCCACCGGCCCTCCTCGATGGCATCCTTGAAGGACTGTTCGCGAAACAGCTTCTCCGCAAGGATTCCGGCCCGGGCGCGGCTGTATTCATACATCGATCGATTGACGAGAAAGGCTGCGCGGGCGTCGATGAAGTCTTCGAGGCCTGACCACGACGCGATTTTCTTCTGGCGGCCAAGGATGGCATCGAGCAGTCCCATGGCATGTTCCCCCTGTGCGGCTGACTATATCAGCCGGCTCCGCCGCGGCCACCGAAGGTCACGCGAACCCGCCGAAAACGGGCAAAATGACGCAGTCTGCGGCGTTTTGACGCCTGATCGTGCGGTGTCAAAAGCCGCGATTTGCGATGGGGCGCTGCCATTCGCCGCAGCCATATTCGACTTTCGTCGCATTGTCGGCGGTAGGGTGGTGTTTACCGTTTTTTCGTCGAGCGCCCGTCGCGTTGCTTTCGCCTTTTGTGCAAAGCAGCAACGACGAGCGGAAGAACTTCAGAAGTCACGCCTGAGTGTCAGTTCAACTTGACACCGGGCGCGGTGCTGCGTCGACAAGTGTGCCGGAGAGCACGCAGGCGGGCGCTCGGGAGGTGCATCGCATGAGGCCGTCGTCCGGCGGTCGCAATGCCCCAGGGGCACAAGGAGGGTAAAGCATGGCGCAAGCGCCCGACGATCCAGCGCAGAAGCCCGATGACGTGGGCTATTGGAAGGCCACCCAGAAACTGACGTTCACGGCAGTGGGCATCTGGGCCTTCTTTTCGTTCTTCGTGCACTTTTTCGCACCGGCACTGAACGGCATTTCCATCCCGATCCTGAAGTTCCCGCTCGGCTACTACATGGCCGCGCAGGGCTCTCTCGTCGTCTTCGTCATCCTGATCTTCTGGTTCTGCAACAAGCAGGAAAAGATCGATCAGGAGTTCGGCGTGTCGGAAGACTGAGGCGGGGGGCGAACAATGTCAGTTGCTCAGTCCGACGGTCGCGACTTTCTCTCCAACCTTGGTCGCGTCTATTCCCTCTACACCCTGTCCTTCCTCGGCTGCGTCGTCCTGCTGGCGATCCTGGAACAGGTCGGCATGCCCAAGCCCTGGATCGGCTACGCCTTCGTCGCCCTGACGATCGGCGTCTATGCCGCCATCGGCATCCTCTCGCGCACCGCGGAGGTCTCGGAGTACTACGTGGCGGGCCGCAAGGTCCCCGCGCTCTACAACGGCATGGCGACCGCGGCCGACTGGATGTCGGCGGCCTCGTTCATCGGCATGGCCGGCTCGCTCTACCTGCTCGGCTATAACGGCCTCGCCTTCATCCTCGGCTGGACCGGCGGCTTCGTGCTGGTGGCGACGCTGATCGCGCCGTTCCTGCGCAAGTTCGGCGCCTACACGATCCCGGACTTCTTCTCCTTCCGCTACGGCGGCAAGGTGGCGCGGACGCTCGCGATCATCGTGCTGATGAGCTGCTCCTTCACCTATGTGGTGGCGCAGATCGTCGGCACCGGCCTCATCGGCGCCCGCCTCCTGAACATGGACTATGTCGTGGCCGTCTATGTCGGCCTCGTCGGCATTCTCGTCTGCTCCATGCTCGGCGGCATGCGCGCGGTGACCTGGACCCAGGTGGCCCAGTACATCGTGCTGATCATCGCCTACCTCATCCCGGTGGTGATCCTGTCGGCCCAGAAGTACGGCATCCCGATCCCGCAGCTCACCTATGGCGACGTGCTCTCCCAGATCGCCGCCAAGGAAGCGGCGCTCCGGGCGGCCGGCGACGTGGTCGTCCCGGCGGTTGGCTACATCAACCCGTCCTTCGGCAACCCGGCCCTCTCGGGCGCGGCGCTGTGGGTCGAGTACGTCAACTATTTCGGCCTCATCCTCTGCCTCATGGTCGGCACGGCGTCCCTGCCGCACGTCCTCATGCGCTTCTTCACCACCCCCTCGGTGCGTGAAGCCCGCAAGTCGGTCGGCTGGTCGCTGCTGTTCATCTTCATCCTGTACTTCACGGCGCCGGCCTATGCCGCCTTCGCGAAGATGGAGGTGTACAACAACGTCGTCGGTCAGAACCTCGCGACGCTGTTCTCCGCCGAGAACCTGAGCTGGATCCGCTCCTACGGCCGCGTGGGCCTGATCCAGATCTGCGGTGTCGACGCGACCACGCTGGAGGCGGTCCGCACGGCCTGCGCCCGCGTGATGCAGCACACCGGTGACGTGGCTTCGTTCAACCCGACGATCCAGCTCCGCCACTTCGGCATCCAGGCAGACGCCATCGTGATCTCCACCCCGGAGATCGCCGGCCTGCCCTATGTGATCGCCGGTCTCGTGGCGGCCGGTGGCCTCGCGGCGGCTCTCTCGACCGCCGACGGCCTGCTGCTCGCCATGGCGAACGCCCTGTCGCACGACGTCTACTACAAGATGATCGACCAGAACGCCTCGACCGAGAAGCGCCTGGTTGTCGCTCGCGTGCTCCTCATCATCGTCGCCATCGCAGCCGCCTATGTCGCCTCGTTCAGGCCGGCCGACATCGTCGCCATGGTCGCCTGGGCCTTCTCGCTGGCGGCAGCCGGCTTCTTCCCCGCGCTGATCCTCGGCGTCTGGTGGAAGAAGGCGACGACGCAGGGCGCGATCTGGGGCATCGTCGTGGGCTTCGGCATCACGCTCTACTACCTCGTCGGCACCCGCTACTACGCGCCCGCCTTCTACGAGACCTGGAAGGGTCTCTCGATCGCGACCGCCGCGCAGTACCAGGCCTATGAGGCGGCCAAGGCAGCCTATGCGGCGTCGGCGACGGCGGCCAACTGGGCGGCTCTCGACCGCACCGCGCAGGTCGTTGCCAACTGGTGGGGCGTGCGTGGCATCTCGTCGGGCCTGTTCGGCCTGCCGCTGGGCTTCCTCGTGATCTGGGCTGTGTCCAAGTTCACCAAGGAGCCGTCGCAGGAGATGCAGAACTTCATCGACGAGATCCGTCGTCCGAAGGGCGCCGTGGTCATGCAGGAGAAGGGCGCCGCCGTCGGTCACTGACGGCGCCCCATCCCACAGCATCGGAACGGGGGCCCGACGGGTCCCCGTTTCTTGTCGGCGCGCCGGCCGTCCTGCTTGACGCAGGGGCCGGCGCGGTCCGACCCTGACGATCAGGGCAGGGGCTGGTCCCGCCATCACGGAGAGTTCGCGTGGACGCCGCCTCCTCGTTCTTCCAGTACTGGTACTTCCACGTGCCGAACTATGTGCTGGCGCTGGTGATGTATGCCTGCCTCGGGCGGTTCGTCCTCGGCCTCTTCGTGCCGCCGACCTGGGACAACTACATCTGGCGCGGCTTCGTCTGGACCTCGGACCTCGCGGTGCGTCCGGTTCGGGCCATCACGCCCGGCGCCGTGCCGCTGCAGGTGGTCATTCTCTTCGCCATCCTCTGGACCCTGGCGTTCCGAATCTTCCTGTTCTTCGAGATGGCGCGCTGGGGCCTTGCCCCACGGATCGCGGGGTAACCGCCATGGCCAGCAACCCGACCGACAACCAGGACGCCCCCGTGGTTCTCGCCGAGCCCTTCCTGTTTGGCATCCTCGGCCTCGGCATCCTCAACGGCATCTTCTCGCCCTTCACCGGCTTCGTCTTCCTGGTGCATGCCTTCTGGTATCCCTCGACCTTCCTGCCGGTCTCCGCGCCGTTCATCCTGCTCTTCGCCAGCCTCATCACCTCGACCTTCACGATCATGCTGGCGGGGGTGCCGGCGGCGCTCTACGAGCGGTTTGCCAATGGCGGGCGGACCAACACCCTGTCGCTGTGGATCTGGGTCTCGACCCTGGCGATCCTCTCCCTCCCGGCCGTCCTGCGGGCGTTCAGCGCGCTCTAGGGCAGGTCCTTCCGCGGGGTTGCAAGCCATGCAAACCCGCCATTCAACAGCCTGTGAGAGCGATGTCCCCCTCTCGATCCTTCTGGAGCATCTGCTAGCGTGGTGCGTCATTCCGCCACATGCTCGGAGTTGCTCGCATGTCTCCGCAGGTTCGACAGGCCGCCTACGTCTCCACCGCCCGGGGGTGCGGTTTCGCGACGCTCGGGATCGTCATGACCATGCTTGGGCTGGCCTATGATCCCGTCACCGCCCTCAAGCTCGGCGGCGGCTCCTACCTTCTCACCGCGCTCATCCTGATCCTGAAAGCCTGGCGGGCTCCGGGCCAGCCCTTCCGGAGCACCGAGGTCTGGATGATCCTCGACGAGCACCAGCGCCCGCATGGCGATATCGCGCAATGGGCGATCGCCAGGGCCCGCGCCGAGGCCTTCTACCGCTTCGCCTACCTGTCCACCTCGGTCGCGATGCTGCTCCTGAGCCTTGCCCTGCTGTGGCGGCTGGTGGGGCTGGCGTGACGCACCTCGGGGCGTCCGCGCCGGCCGCGTGAGGCTGCCGGACAAGAAAAATTGCACCGCCTGTCGAAAGGGCAGGGGCCCGTCCGTCATGGGGGCAGGAGGTTCGTGGTGAGCCTCCGCTCACCTGATGGAGCCCTTATGAATCTTCCCCTCGCCTGTGCGGCCGGCCTGCTGGCCTTCGCCGCACTTCCCACTCTCGCCAGCGACCGCTTTGGTCCGCGCGCGGAGCTCGAACGCCTGTCCGGCACCTATGCGAGTTCGGCGCCCGAGCCCTGGTACGGCGGCTACGGCACCCGCCGCTTCACCTTCGAGAACGGGCGCTGGAGCCTCGTCTTCACCCATGCGCTGGACCCGGCGATGCAGCGCCGCACCTTCTCCTTCCGCACCGACGGCCCCTACCGGGTCGGCGCGCCGTCGATGAGCGTCGAGGGCGCCTTCGAGGCGGTCTTCTCGGAGGACGTGAAGCGGGTGACGCTGCTCACCGATGATCCCGCCATCGTCCAGGCCTTCGGCTTCGCCTCCTGCGGCCTGTCGCTGAATGTCGAGGTCGACATCTCCGCCAAGGGCTGCGCGGGCTGGAAGCCGGTCTCGGTCTGCCACGAGGATCACGACCTTCTCGCCGTCGACGCGGCCGGTCTCTACTTTGGCGTCAGGCCGCGCGACAATGACATGTGCAGGCCTGAGCGGCGGCCGACCGCGCTGCTCATGCCCGTCGTCCGGCAGTGAGGGAGGCTCTCATGCGCTTTGCCATTCTGAACTACGTGAAGCCTGATGGTTTCGTTGATCGGCTGCCGGAGAACGAGCCGGACGCGCCGGCCTGGGGCGCCTACACCAAGGCGCTGATCGAGGCGGGCGTGCTGGTCGGTGGAGCGGCCCTGATGTCCTCCCATACCGCAACCACGCTCCGCCTCGTGGAGGGCCGCCGGGACATCCATGACGGCCCCTATGCGGAGACCAAGGAGCAGCTCGGCGGCTTCTACCTCATCGAGGTGCCGGACATCGACACGGCGCTGGAATGGGCGGCCCGCAACCCGGCCGCTGCCACCGGCGCGGTCGAGGTGCGGCCGGTCTATGTGACCTGATCCATGGCTGACGCGGCAGCGAGAGCGGTCGAGCGGGCGGCACGCCTGTCCTACGGGCGCCTGCTCGCCCTGCTCGCCACCCGTGGCCGGGACCTCGCCTCCGCCGAGGATGCCCTCGGCGGAGCGCTGCTGCGGGCGCTGGAGACATGGCCGCGGACGGGCGTGCCGGACAATCCGGAGGCCTGGCTGCTCGCCACGGCACGGCGCCTGTCCGTCGATGCCTGGCGGCGGCAGGCGACGGCCGCCACGCACGGCGCCGAGGTCACGCTGCTCGCCGAAGAACGGTTCGCCCGGCAGGACGGACCCTTTCCCGACGAGCGGCTGGGGCTGATGCTCGCCTGCGCCCATCCGGCCATCGATCCCGGCATCCGCACGCCGCTGATCCTCCAGACCATCCTCGGCATCGAGGTGCGCCTGATGGCCTCGGCCTTCCTGGTGAAGCCCGCGACCCTTGGCCAGGGCCTCGTCCGCGCCAAGGCCCGGATCCGGGATCTCGCCATCGGCTTCGAGCTCCCCGGTCCCGAGGTGCTGCCGGCGCGGATCGACGCCGTCCTCGGGGCGATCTACGCCGCCTATACGCTCGGCTGGGACGATGCCTTCGCCGGCGAGGACGCTCGCGGCGACCTGACCGAGGAGGCCTGCTGGCTCGCCCGGATCGTCGCCGATTGCGCGCCGGCCCATGCGGAGGCCATGGCGCTGCTGGCGCTGCTGCTCTTTGCGGAAGCCCGGCGACCGGCCCGCCGCGACCGGCTGACCGGTGCCTTCGTGCCGCTGTCGGAGCAGGACCCCGCCCTCTGGGACAAGGCGCTCCTCGCCGAGGCCGAGGACCGGCTGCGCCGCGCCCGGCCGGACGGCAGGCCCGGCCGCTTCGGCCTCGAGGCGGCGATCCAGGCCGTCCATGCCGACCGCAGGCGCACCGGGCGGACCGACTGGCCGGCGATCGAACATCTCTATCGGGGTCTGGTGGCGCTGGTGCCGACGGTCGGCGCCCGGATCGGCCATGCGGCCGCGCTGGCCGCCGTGTCGGGCCCGGCGGAGGGCCTTGCCCTGCTGGATGCGATCGGCGCCGAAGTGATCGCCACGCACCAGCCCTATTGGGCGACGCGGGCGCATCTGCTGGCCGAACTCGGCCGGGCGGAGGAGGCCGCAGCGGCCTTCGAACGGGCCATCGGCCTTGCCCGCGATCCGGCGGTGCGCCAGTTTCTCGGTGACAAGGCCCGGCATCCGCCGATGCGGGCCGAACCCGCCCGGATCGCTCCGGGCGGGACGGTGGCAGGGCCGATCAGCCCTGGCGACGCGGGATGAGGCGCGTGACCTCGCGCGCCATGTCGCGCACGACCTCTTCCGGCGAGGCCTTCTGCTCGGCGATGCGGGCGAGGTTGTCGACCATGACCTGGGTGACGCGCACCGAGTTCTGGCCGGGGAAGGCGTACCACGGGACCATCAGGTGGACCTGCTTGGTCGCGGCGACGAAGAGCGGGTTCGCCTTGTAGAACTCGCCGAGATAGGACGCATCGTCGATGGCGAGCTGGTTGCAGGGCACATAGCCGGTGTTCTTCACCATCAGCGTGGTGCCCTCGGCGGAGGTGGCGAACTTGATGAACTCCCAGGCCGCGTCCTGACGGGCGGGATCCTTGGCGGTCATCATGGCGCCGGCGCCACCGGTCGGCAGGCGGCCCTTCACCGGATCGATCACCGGCAGGGTGGTGGTCTGCATCTCGAAATTGTTGCCGACCATGCCGGAAATCTGGCGGACCTGGGCGGTGGTGCGGAACATCATGCCCATCTTGCCGGCGCCGAACGCCTGCAGGTCGGCGGTGGCGGTGGCGGAGGCGCCGAAGTTCGGCATCTTGCCTTCCTTGACCATGCGATCGAGCAGGCGCACCGCGGCGAGGCCCTCGGGACCGTCGAAGGCCACCTTGGTCTCGTCCTCGGTCAGCATGCGGCCGCCAAAGCCGTAGAGCAGCGCGGAGAACATCCAGTCGTCGCCCGGCCAGCGGAAGAACATGCCGGTATTGCCGTCGCCGAGGGCGGCGATCTTCGCCGAGAGGGCAATGACATCGTCCCAGTTCTTCGGGAAGGCTTCGGCGCTGGAGCCGACCTTCTTGAGCAGATCGACGTTGAGGTAGCTGATCGGGTTCGAGGTAGCGAAGGCGAGGCCGCACTGGACGCCGCCATGGAAGCCGAGGCCGAGGATCGGGCGGGAATAGCCGAGCTTGCCGAGGTCGGCCTCACGGTCGAGGAAGGGCTTCAGGTCGGCGGCAATGCCGCGCTCGGCGAAGAGACGCAGGCGGTTGAGACCCTGGAAGGACACGTCCGGCAGGCCGCCGGTGGTCGCCTGGCGCAGGATCAGCTGGGCGCCGTCCTCGTAGTTCGGCGTGGGGTTCACATAGGTGACCTTCACGCGGCTGGACTGCTTGTTGAAGGCCTCGGCGACGGCCTCCTGGGCGGCCTTGAAGATCGGCGGCATGGAGTAATGCGCGACGACCTCGATGGTCTGGGCGCGCACGACGTTCGGCACGGCGAGCGTGGCGGCGCCGGCCATCAGGCCGAGCGTCGAGCGGCGGGAGAGTTTCATGGACATGACGACCTCGGTTCCGGGGCTTGTCGTGGGAGAACCCCCGCCGGCCGGCCCCTCCGGCCGCGGGGGCATGACGGATCAGGCGTCCCCGGCCCGGCTCATCCCTTGAGCCCGGTCATGGTGATGCCCTCGATGAAGCGGCGCTGGGCGAGGAGGAAGGCGGCGACGAGCGGGATGGTGGTGAGCGTCGCGGCGGCCATGAGGGCGCCGAAATCGTCGCCCGCCTCCTCGGTGCGGAAGTAGATGACGCCCAGCGCCGGGGTGGCGAGCTCGCCCTTCCCCGACACGGCGATGAGCGGCCAGAACAGGTCGTTCCAGTGGGCGACGACCGAGAAGATCGCGAAGGCGGTGGCGGCGGGCCAGGCATTGGGCACGACGATGCGCCAGACGATCGACCATTCGCCGAGCCCGTCCATGCGCGCCGCCTGGATGAGCTCGTCCGGCATGGCGCGGAAGAACTGGCGGAACATGAAGATGGCGAAGACCGAGATGGTCGAGGGCGCGATCAGCGCGGCATAGGTGTTGAGGATGCCGGTCTGGGCGAAGGCGATGTAGAGCGGGATCGCCGGCACATGGGCGGGGATCAGCAGCCCCAGCATGACGAAGGCGAAGAGCGTCTCGCGGCCGCGGAAGTTCAGCTTGGCGAGGGCGTAGCCGGCCGGCAGGGCGAAGGCGAGCTGGAAGACGAGGATGCCGGCGCAGACGATGGCGCCGTTGAGGAGGTAGCGGCCGATCGGCACCTCGCGGAACACGCGGCCGTAGTTCTTGTCGATGGCGAAGGTCTCGGGGATCAGCGACATCGAGGCGCGCCAGACCTCGTCCAGCGGCTTCAGCGACACCGACACCATCCAGATGTAGGGCATCAGGAAGAGCAGGCCGAGCAGCGACAGGATGGCGAGGCGCGGCAGGTCGGCGAAGAGGCTGCGGTCGTTGGAACCGGGGATCATCGCCGCCTCACCCGTAATGGACGCGCCGGTCGATCAGGCGCGTCTGGAGGAGCATGAGGACGACCACCACGGCGAGGAACACCACGGTGATGGCGGCGGAATAGCCCATGCGGAAGAAGGTGAAGCCCTCCGTGTACATGGTGTAGAGCAGCACCTCGGAGGCCTTGTTCGGACCGCCCTGGGTCAGCGTCGCGACGATGTCGAAGACGCGCAACGACCGGATCATGGTGATGGTCAGGACGAAGAGCGTGGTGGGGCCGAGCAGCGGCCAGGTCACCGTCCAGAAGCGCGACCAGCTCGAGCGCACGCCGTCCACCTCTGCCGCGGCGTAGAGGTCGCGCGGGATCGCCGTCAGGCCGGCGAGGAACAGCACCATGTTGAAGCCGATCTGCTCCCAGACGCCGATGATGGAGAGCGTCCACATCACGCTGTCGGAGGAGCCGAGCCAGTTCGGGCCGGCAAGCCCGAAGCTGCGCAGCAGCGCATTCACCGGGCCGATGGTCGGGTGGAACATGTACTGGAAGGCCGTCGCCATCGCGACCATCAGCGAGACGACGGGCAGGAAGAATACGGCGCGGAAGAAGGTGCGCCCGCGCTGGCCGCCCTCGATGGCGAGCGCCAGGGCGAGGCCGCCGATCACCGAGGCCGGCGTGGTCACCGCGACGAAGAAGGCGGTGTTGCGGAAGGAGGTGACGAAGCCGCGGTCCTCCAGCAGCTCGGCGAAATTGGCGAGGCCGATGAAGCTGAGCGACCGCGCGCCGAGTTCGTAGTCGGTGAAGGCGATGGCGACCACGGCCAGCGTCGGCACCAGCAGCATCAGGACGAAGGCGATGATGGCCGGGGCGGTGAGCAGCCAGGCGGCGATGGCCTCGCCGCGGCCGATGCGGTCGCCCTCGCGTGCCGCACCAGCGAGAGCCGAGGGCAGCGCCAGGTCAGACATAGCGGGGCACCCGCGCGAGGGGCGGGGCAGGCTCCTGGACCTGCCGGGCGGCGGCGGCGCTGATCAGGCCGATCCGCGTGCCCCCGGCATCGAAGGCGAGCAGGCGGCCGGCGAGCGGGGCGACGCGGATGCTCTCGCGGGAGGGCGCGGCCTCCCAGGCAGCCGGGTCAAGGCGCAGGATCACCGGCGTGCCGCCGGCTTCGGTCTGGCCGTAGACCAGCACCTCGGCGCCGAGGAACTCGACATGGCGCACGCCCACGGCGATGCCCTCGGCGGCGAGGGTGAGATGCTCGGGGCGGATGCCGAGCTGCAGCGGTCCCGAGGCGCGCGGGGCTACTTCGCCGGTGAGGTGCCCGGCGAGGCTGACGCGGCCATCCGTACCCGCCTCCCCGGGAAGGGTGTTGATGCGCGGTGAGCCGATGAACTTCGCCACGTCGATGGTCGCGGGCTGCTCGTAGACCTCGCGCGGCGAGCCAAACTGCAGGACGACGCCGCCGAGCATGACCGCCACGCGGTCGGACATGGTCATGGCCTCGGCCTGGTCGTGGGTGACGTAGACCGTGGTGACGCCGACGCGCCGGTGCAGGTCGACGAGCTCGCGGCGCATGTCGTGGCGCAGGGCCGCGTCGAGGTTCGACAGCGGCTCGTCCATCAGGAAGGCCTTGGGATGGCGGACGATAGCGCGGCCGAGGGCGACGCGCTGGCGCTGGCCGCCGGAGAGCTGGCCGGGGCGGCGCGCCATGAGATGGTCGATGGAGAGGAGCTTGGCCGCTTCCTTCACCTCGCGGCGGATGGCGATGCGGCGATCAGCCGTGCCGGAGACGAGGCGGCCGAGGAAGGGCGCGCGCTCGAAGGCCGAGAGCCGCCGCATGACCAGCGGCAGGGCCATGTTCTGCTCCACCGTCATGTGCGGATAGAGCGCATAGTTTTGGAACACCATGGCGACGTCGCGGTCGGCGGCGCGCCGGCCGGTCACGTCGGTCCCGCCGATGGTGACGCGGCCGCGATCGGCGCTCTCAAGCCCGGCGATGATGCGCAGCAGCGTGGTCTTGCCGCAGCCTGACGGGCCGACCAGCGAGACGAAGGCACCGGCGTCGAAGGCGAGGCTGACGCCCTTGAGGACGCGCGTGTCGCCGAACGCCTTTTCGATGCCGTCGAGAACGATGCCGGCCATGCCAACCCCTTGGGATGATCGGGTTGGCCTACGCGGCTTCGGCGACGGAACGGCTACGGACCGGTGACACTTCACCGACGGTTGGACGACAGGTCGGTGACGGCCGGCCGGTCGGCGCATTGTCGTCGCAGCGTCATGGGAGGCGCCTAGGCAGCCGGCGAACCACCGGGGACAATCAATGCTGCTCGCCCACCTCACCGATCTCCACGTCCGCCCGCACGGTCTTCCGGCCTATCGCACGGCCGAGACCAACATGCTGACCGAGCGCGCCATCGACGCGGTGCTGGCGCTCGATCCCCGGCCCGACGCGGTGCTCATCACCGGCGACCTGACCGACAACGGCCTCCCGGCCGAGTATGAGAACCTGAAGCGGATGCTGTCGCGGCTGCCCATGCCGGTCTGGCTGATCCCCGGCAATCACGACCGCCGCGAGAACCTGAAGACGATGCTGGGTGATTTTCCGGGCCTGTCGGACCATCCGCATTTCGCCCAGTGGGCGACCGATCTCGGCCCGGTGCGCCTCGTTGGCCTCGACACCGTCGTTCCCGGCTCCGGCGCCGGCAAGCTCTGCGCCGACCGCCTCGCCTTCCTCGAGGAGCAGCTCGCAGCCTCGACCAAGCCGACCATCGTCGCCATGCACCACCCGGCCTTCATCTGCGGCATCCACCACATGGACCGGATCAGCCTGATCGAGGGCACGGCGGAGTTCGAGGCGGTGATCCGCCGCCATCCCCATGTGGTGCGGGTGCTCGCCGGTCATCACCATCGGCCGATCCAGGCGCTCTTCGCCGGGACCCTCGCCATGGTGGCGCCGTCGGTGGCGCATCAGGTGGTGCTCGACCTCGTCGACCGGCCGCCGGCGCAGTTCAACTTCGAGCCGGCCGCCTTCCACCTCCATCTGTGGACGGAAGGCGCGGGCCTCATCAGCCACACCGCCTATGTCGAGAAGGCGCCCGGCCCCTATCCCTTCCTGCGCGACCCCGACTATCCGGGCGCGTGAGCTGCGCCGTCAGCCCTGGCGGCGGAGGAAGCGGGTGATGGTCACCGCCCGCCAGATGCCGGCGGCATGGAACGGGTCGGCCCGGTTGAAGGCCTCCACGCTGGCGCGGTCCGCCGCCTCGACGAGGAAGAGGCTGCCGATCATCCGCTCGCCGTCGTCGCTCATCAGCGGCCCCGACATGACGATCCTGACGTCGAAGGCGGAGGTGTCGGCGAGGAAGGCCTTGTGCGCGTCGTAGTGCGCGAGGCGGACGGGCAGGGCGCCGTCGTGGTCGAGGGCGTGGATCGCGAAGAGCGTGGTCATGCGGTCTCCCGTCCGGCTGCGGCATCGGCGGGCGCGGCGATGCGAAACCCGCCGAGGAAACGGTCGATGGCCCGCTCGATGACGGGCATGACGTCGTCCGGCGTCGGCAGGTGGTAGATGTGCCGGCGGATGCCGAGATAGACGATGCTGCCGTGGAGGTTCCACAGATCCTCGGTGTCGGGCGTGAGGTCGCCCCGCGCCTCGTGGCGCACCTCCGCCATCAGCGGTGCCAGCAGCACGTCGCGGACATGCTCGAGATAGCGGCGGTTGAGCGCCTCGCCGGCGAGGCCCGCGGCCATGAAGATCCGCATCCATTCATAGGTGAAGATGGCGGCGGTGTACTCGCCGTAGAAGGTGAGCATGCGGTCGCGCAGCGGCCGTGAGCGGTCGGAGATCAGGCCCGGCCAGTGCGGCGCCATGCGGTCGAGATAGACCCGGGCGAAGACCGCATCGAGCAGCTCGGCCTTGCTGCGGAAATATTGGTAGAGCAGCGCCTGGGTGATGCCCGCGCGCTTGGCGAGGTCGCGCGTCGTGCCGGCCAGCCCGACCTCGGCGAAATAGCACACGGCCGCCTCGACGATCTGCTCGCGCCGCGCCCCGGGCGCGAGGCGCCGCCGCCTGACCATCGCGTCCGGTCCATCGGACATGCCGCGCATCCCTCCGCTGCCGCCTGGGAAAGCCTCTTGACTTCCCGTCCGGCTCTCGTTGATCATTTGACCAATTAAACAGAACGGGACCGTCGCCGGCAAGGCGAAGAGGCATCCCGACACGAGGAGACGTACCATGAAGTGGCCGGCGATGGGCTATGCCCGCGTCGAGAGCCTCGACGAGCTGTGGCGCGCGCTCGACGCAGCCGGGCCCGAGGCGCAGATTCTGGCGGGCGGGCAGAGCCTGCTGGCGACCCTCGCCTTTCGCCTCTCAGCTCCCTCGACCCTGATCGACATCACCCGCATCGCCGCGCTCAAGGGCGTTTCCGTCGCGGGGACCGTGCTGCGCATCGGCGCGCTCACCCGCCACGCCGATCTCGCCCGCGATCCCCTTGTCGCGCGGCATGCGCCGATGCTAGCCGAGGCCGCGCCGCTCATTGCCCATCCCGCCATCCGCAATCGCGGCACGATCGGCGGCAGCCTCGCGCTGGCCGACCCCGCCGCGGAGTTGCCGGCCTGCGTCGTCGCCCTCGGCGCGACGCTGGTCCTCGCCTCCCGTGCGGGCGAGCGCCGCGTCCCGGCCGCCGACTTCTTCCAGGGGCTCTTCACCACCGCGCTGGACGCCGGCGAGATCATCACGGCCGTCGAGGTGCCGGTGGCCACCGCAACGAGCCGCCAGACCATCGTCGAGGTGACGCGCCGCTCCGGCGACTACGCCATGGCGGGCCTTGCCGCCGCGCTCGAGGTCGATGGCGGCGTGGTGACCAGCGCCCGCCTTGTCTTCTTCGGCATTGGCTCGGGAGCGGAGGTCGCCCGCGGCGCCTCGGCCGCCCTCACCGGGAAGGCGCTGTCGGCCGAGACCATCGCAGCGGCGCAGGCGGCCCTCGACGGCGACCTCGACCCGCCGACCGACCTTCACGGCGGCCCGGAGATGAAGCGCCACCTCGCTCGCGTCCTCATCCGCCGCGCCCTCACCGCTTACCTCGCCCCGACGGAGCAGGCCGCATGACGACCCGCATCGACGTCACCCTGACGGTCAACGGCGAGCGCGTGTCGCGCAGCGTCGACACGCGCCTGCATCTCGTCGATTTCCTGCGCTCCGAGCTGGGCCTTGCCGGCGCCCATACGGGCTGCGAGCACGGCGTCTGCGGCGCCTGCACGGTGCGCCTCGACGGCGAGCCGGTGCGCGGCTGCCTCGTCATGGCTGCGAGCCTCGACGGCGCCGTCGTCGAGACCATCGAGGGCCTCTCCGACAGCGGCGAGATCCTCGACCTGCAGGAGGCCTTCGTCGCCCGCAATGCCTGCCAGTGCGGCTATTGCACCCCGGGCATGCTGGTCACCGCCGCCGACATCCTCACGGCCTCGCCGCAGGCGACGCGCGAGGAGATCCGCGAGCACATTTCCGGCAATTACTGCCGCTGCACCGGCTACCAGGCCATCGTCGACGCGGTCGAGGACGTGCTGAAGGCGCGGGCCGCCAAGCGCGAGGCCGCCTGATGAACGAGATCGTCACGCCCCAGTCGCTCGGCCTGTCCCGGGAGGACCTGCCGAATTCCTATATCGGCCGGTCGGTTCCGCGCCCCAACGCCCGCAAGCTGGTCGAGGGTCGCGCCACCTATACCGATGACGTGGACCTGCCGCGGCTCGTCCATGCCGCCTTCTACCGCTCGCCCCATGCCCATGCGCGCATCGTCTCGATCGACACCAGCGCCGCCCTGAAGGTGCCGGGTGTCGTGCGCGTATTCACCGGCGCCGACCTAGCCAAGGTCTGCGACCCGTGGGTCGCGGTGCTCGCGCACCTCAAGGGCATGAAATCGGCGCCGCAATATCCGCTGCCGCTGGAGCGCGCGACCTGGCAGGGCGAAGCGGTGGTCGCCGTCGTCGCCGAGAGCCGCGCTGCGGCCGAGGACGGCGTCGCGGCCTTGGCCGTCGAATTCGAGGCGCTGCCGGCGCAGGTTGACATGGAGACGGCGCTCGCCCCCGGTTCGGTGGTCATCCATCCCGAGCTCGGCGACAATCTGGTCTTCACCCGCACCGCCGAGACAGGCGACGTCGCCGGCGCCATCGCCTCGGCGCACAGGACAGTGGAAGCGACCTTCCACACCGGCCGCCATACCGGCGTGACGCTGGAGCCGCGCTCCATCATCGCCGACTACAACCGCGCCGATGGCACGCTCACCGTGCATCATTCGACGCAGGCGCCGCACATGATGCAGAACGTCTTCGCCACCCAGCTCAGGCTGGCGGAGAGCGACGTGCGGGTCATCTGCAAGGATGTCGGCGGCTCCTACGGCATCAAGGTCCACGTCTATCCCGACGAGATGGCGGTGGCCTGCATGTCGCGGATCATGGGCCGTCCGGTGAAGTTCATCGCCGACCGCTTCGAGGCCTTCGGCAGCGACATCCATGCCCGCGACCACCGCATCAAGGGCCGCCTCGCTGTCGATGCCGAGGGGCGCTTCCTCGCCTTCGATATCGACGACCTGACGGGCATCGGCCCCTATTCGGTCTATCCGCGCACCAGCGCGGTGGAGGGCAACCAGGTCGTCAATCTCTGCGGCGGCCCCTACAGCTTCCCGAACTATCGCTGCACCACGACCGTGGTGCTGCAGAACAAGGCGCCGACCTGCCAGTACCGCGCGGTGGGCCATCCGATCGCCACGGCCGTGACCGAGGGCCTCGTCGACCTCGCGGCGGAAGCGCTCGGCATGGATCCGGTGGAGATCCGCCGCAAGAACCTCATCCCCGACGACGCCTATCCCTGCACCTCGCCGGCGGGCATGAAGTTCGAGGGCCTGTCCCACCACCAGTCGCTGGCAAAGCTCCTGGAGATGGTGCCGGTGGAAAAGATCCGCGCCGACCAGGTCGAGCAGCGCAAGCGAGGCGTCTATCGCGGCCTCGGCTTTGCGAGCTTCATCGAGCTGACCAACCCGTCGCCCTTCATGTACGGCATCGGCGGCGCCAAGATCTCGGCCCAGGACGGCTGCACCGTCCGCATGGATCCCGATGGCTCCGTCGTCGCCATGTCCGGCGTTACCGAGCAGGGCCAGGGGACGGAGGCCATCCTTGCGCAGATCGTCGCCCACGGCGTCGGCGTGCCGGTGTCGAAGGTGCGCATCGTCACCGGCGACACCCGCACCGTCCCCTATGGTGGTGGCACCTGGGCCTGCCGCGGCGCAGGCATCGGCGGCGAGGCGGCGCTGCAGTCCGCCATCGCGCTGAAGGAGCAGATCCTCGAGGTCGCCGGCGCCATGCTGCAGGCGCAAGGGTCGAGCCTCGACATCGTCATGGGCGAGATCGTCGACAAGGCGACCGGCCAGGCGCGCATGCCGCTCTCCGAGCTCGGCCGCATCGTCTACTACCGTGGCGACACGCTGCCCAAGGAGCTCTCGCGCGAGCTCGTCCAGACGCGCCACTTCATCACCAAGGAGTACCCCTTCGCCTTCACCAACGGCATCCAGGCGAGCTGGCTGGAGGTCGATGTGGAGACCGGCATGGTGAAGCTCCTGGAGCACTGGTGCGTTGAGGATTGCGGCCGGGTCATCAATCCGCTGCTCGTCGACGAGCAGGTGCGCGGCGGCATCGTCCAGGGCATTGGCGGCGCGCTCTACGAGCACTGCATCTACAACGAGGACGGCCAGCTGCTGACCACGACGCTCGCCGACTATCTCGTGCCGATGGCCGCCGAGATGCCGGACATGCATGTCGGTCACGTCGAGACGCCGACGAAGGAATCGCTGCTCGGCGCCAAGGGCGCGGGCGAGGCCGGCACTGCCGGCGCGCCGGCCGCCATCATGAACGCCATCAACGATGCCCTGAAGCCCTTCGGGGCCAAGGTCTTCGCCCAGCCCTTCACGCCCGAGCGCATCCTCAAGGCGCTCGGAACCATTGCATGACCGGGGCGGAACGGTGCTAGCCTACCCGCCATATCCAAGGCCGGAGCAACCGGCCGCGACAGAAGACTGACATCAGGAAACGCCGGCCCTCGTGGCCATCCCCAGGAGAGGAATGCCCCCATGTCTGAGATCATCAGGACGGCAGAGACCACCAAAACCCCGCGCGCTACCCGCCGCACCTTCCTCGCCGGCGCGGCCGGCGCCGCGGCGCTCCCCGTCTTCTCGATCAAGGCGTCGGCGCAGCAGACGCTGAACGTCACCATCGCCGCGAGCCATCCGGTCCAGAACTTCTGGGTCGCGATGATGAAGAACGTCTTCCAGCCGGAGGTCGAGAAGCATCTGCGCGACAACGGCAACCAGGTCCGCGTCAACTGGCGCGAGGCCTATGGCGGCACGCTCTACAAGTTCCAGGACACGATGGAGGCGGTGCGCGACAACATCACCGACATCGGCTATGTCGGCACGCTCTGGGAGGGCTCGACCATGCCGCTCCAGAACGTCACTTATTTCACCCCCTTCAGCACCGGTGACCACGGCCTCATCGCCCGCACCTTCGACCAGCTGAATGAGAGCGTTCCGGCGATCAAGCAGAACTGGAACGGCCTCAACATGGTGCCGCTCTCCTCGTTCATCACCGACACCTATCACATCTGGTCGACCTTCCCCGTCCGTACCCTCGACGACCTGCGCAACCGCAAGATCTCGGCGCCGGGCACCTCGGCGAACTGGCTCACCGGGACGGGTGCGACCCCGGTCGACGGCGCGCTGACCACCTACTACACCGACATCCAGACCGGCGTGTCGGAAGGCGCGCTGTCCTTCTTCGTCGGCATCCTGCCGACCCGCGTCTACGAGGTCGCGAAATACGTCACCAAGTGCGACGTCGGCGCCATGTATGTCGGCGGCATCGCCGCCAACAAGCAGCGCCACGACCGCTGGCCGGCCGCCTTCCAGAAGGCGGTGGCCGAGGCCGGCAAGATCACCACGCAGAAGCACGTCGAGGACGTGTCCTCGCGCATCGCGGCGGCCGAGAAGGAGATGGTGGACAAGGGTTCCATCATCACCACCCTGGCGGACGCCGAGCGCAAGCGCTGGATCACCGGCCTGCCGAACATCGCCAAGACCTGGGCGGACACCTCGGGCGCCGCCTCGCGCGACGTGCTGCGCGCCTATTTCGCCGCCATCCGCGCGGCCGGCCAGACGCCCGGACGCGACTGGGACCGCGAAGCCACCAGCTGATCCTTCGCCGCAGATGCGGGCGCCGGTGACCCCGGCGCCCGAAGCCTTTTCAGACCACGCATACCCGGAGACAGACCATGGCCGACGACATCGACATGTCGGCGCTCGAGCGCGAAGCGGCGCCCCAGCCCTTCGATCCCGTCCGGATCCTGCTCGACGCTCTCGCCGCCATCGGCACGGTCTGGACCTTCGGCCTGATGCTGCTGATCTGCGCCGACGTGATCGGCCGCTCCTTCCTCAACATGCCGATCACCGGCGTCGCCGAGATCGCCGCGAACTCCATCGTCGGCATCGTCTTCCTGCAGATCGGCGCGACGATCTACGCCAAGCGCATGACCCGCGCCGACTTCCTCATCGACGGCATCCTGTCGTCGCGCGTGCCGGGCCTCGCCTGGGCCATCGAGCTCGTCTTCCTCCTCATCGGCGCGGCGGTCATGGCCTTCGTGGCCTGGGCGGCCTGGCCGGGGGTCTGGACCTCGCTCGCCGCCCGCGAATTCTTCGGCGTCCAGGGCCTCTTCACCGTGCAGACCTGGCCCTTCCGCGCGCTCATCGTCCTCGGCGGAGCCGCCGGGGCGCTCGCCTATCTCATGCTGTTCGTCGCCGAGATCGGCGGCCGGCGCAAACCGGCCGAGGGCTGATCCCATGGATGACGTCACGCTTGGATTCCTGCTCATCGGCGCCATGGTGGCGCTGATCGTCCTCGGCATGCCCATCGGGCTGTCGCTCATCGGCACCGGCGCCATCGGCGTCTGGCTGATCCGCGAGAACATCGACCTCGCCTTCCGCTTCACGGCTCTGGCGACCTATTCCGGCATCCAGGACTATCTCTTCGCCACCATCCCGCTCTTCGTGCTGATGGGCCTGTTGGTCTCGATCTCGGATGTCGGCAAGGACACGTTCGAGGTGGCGCAGGCGCTGCTGCGCCGCATCCGCGGCGGCCTCGGCATGGCCACCGTCGCCGCCAACGCCGTCTTCGCGGCGGTGACCGGCGTCTCGATCGCCTCCGCCGCGGTCTTCACCAAGGTGGCGGTGCCCGAGATGGTGCGCCACGGCTACACGATGCGCTTCGCCGCCGGCACGGTGGCCGGCTCGTCGATCCTCGGCATGCTCATTCCGCCGAGCCTATTGATGATCGTCTATGGCGTCCTCTCCGAGGTCTCGATCGGCAAGATGTTCGTCGCCGGCGTCATTCCCGGCATCATCATCGCCCTCGGCTTCACGGCCATGATCTGGTTCTACGCCGTCGTCTGGCCGCACAAGATCTTCGTCGATGCCGGCAAGTCCGACGCCGACGACGTGCCGCCCATGCCGGTTGGCGAGATGCTCGTGAAGTCGGTGCCGATCGCCTGCCTCGTCGTGCTCATCCTCGGCGGCCTCTACACCGGCTTCTTCACGCCGACCGAGGCCGGTGCGGTGGGCGCCGCAGGCGCGCTCGTCATCGCCCTCATCCGCCGCCGGCTGGACTGGCCGAAATTCTGGCGGGTGCTGAAGGAGGCGGGCATCGTCTCGGCCTCGATCCTCTTCCTGCTGATCGCCGCGAGCCTCTATTCCCGCATGCTCTCCATGGCCGGCGTGCCCAATGCCATCGGCGATTTCGTCGAGCATCTGGGCCTTGGGCCCTATGGCTTCCTGCTGGCCTTCGTCGTGGTGATCCTGCTGATGGGCATGATCCTCGATTCCACCTCGATCCTTCTGATCATGGTGCCGATCGGCGCGCCCATCGCCTCGGCCATGGGGTTCGACCTCATCCATTTCGGCATCGTCACCATCATTGCCGTGGAGATGGGCCTGCTGACGCCGCCCTTCGGCATCTCGGTCTTCACCGTGAAGGCGACGCTCGGCGATCCGAAGGTGCGGATCGAGACGATCTTCGCCGGCTCCATGCCCTATGTGACGGTGATGGGCATCGCTCTGCTCTTCATCGCGCTCTTCCCGCCGCTTTCCACCATTCTCGTGCGCTGAGGACCGATCATGCTGTCCTTCGACGAACACAACCTGACCGACGAGGTTGTCAACCGCTTCGCCGGCTGCCCCGATGACCGGCTGAAGCAGGTCATCCAGGCGCTGGTGCGCCACGCCCATGCCTTCGTGAAGGAGGTGGAGCTGACGGAACAGGAATGGTTCGCCGCCATCCAGTTCCTCACCCGCACCGGCCAGATGTGCGACGACAAGCGGCAGGAGTTCATCCTGCTCTCCGACGTGCTCGGCATTTCGATGCTGGTGGACGCCATCAACCACCGGATGCCGGACGGGGCGACCGAGAGCACCGTGCTCGGCCCCTTCTATCTCGGCGAGCACCGCGTGACGCCCTTCGGCGGCGACATTGCTGGCGACGAGCCGGGCGAGCGCCTCTTCGTCGAGGGCACGGTGTCGTCGCCGGGCGGGGCACCGATTGCCGGTGCCACCGTGGACATCTGGCACTCGGATGATGACGGGTTCTACGACGCCCAGAAGGGGCTGGAGGAGCCGTCGCTGCGCGCCCGCTTCATCACCGATGAGAAAGGCCGCTTCGGCTTCCGCTCCATCGTGCCGTCGAGCTATCCGATCCCGCATGACGGGCCGGTCGGCGAACTGCTGGAGGCGACGAAGCGCCATCCGATGCGTCCCGCCCATATCCATTTCAAGATCGCCGCGCCGGGCCACGAGACGCTGGTGACCCATCTGTTCATCCCCGGCGATCCCTGGCTGGAGAGCGACGCGGTGTTCGGCGTGAAGGAAAGCCTCATCGCCACCCTCACGACGCGCCAGGGCGGCAGCTATCCAGACGGCAGTGCGGCGCCGGACACCTGGACCCATCTCGCCCATGATTTCGGCCTGAAGCCGACGGCGTGATGGCATATTCCCTTAGGGAATGGCGGTGGATTTCTGCATCTTTTCCGACGCGACAAGATCTGGGACAACATCATAATTCGCATCGAATTTGAGAGAATTAAGGAAGGTTTCACTTAACATTCCCTAGCGTCACATGGTCGCTCCCATCGAGATCCGCCATGTCGCTGTCCCGTCTGCGCCTGAGCATCAAGATTCCGGCCCTTGTCGTCGGTGCCGCCATGACCACCGCAGCCGTCCTCGGCGTCTCCTCGTATTGGGCGGCGCGCAGCAATGCGCTGACGATGATCCAGGAATCGCTCTCGGCGGTGGCCACCGAGCGGCAGAAGGCCCTGGAGAGCTATTTCAGCGCCATCCGCGAGGACACGCTCCTCATCGCGTCGAGCGACATGGCGCGCGACGCGCTCGTGTCATTCTCCGCCGGCTATCGCGAGCTTGGCCCCTCGGCCGAAGAGCGGCTGCAGCGCCTTTACATCGACGACAACCCGCACCCGACGGGCAAGAAGGACGAGCTCCAGACGTCCCCGGACGGATCGGTCTATTCGCGCCACCACGCGCGCCTGCACCCCTGGTTCAACCGGCTGCAGCGCGAGCGCGGCTATTACGACGTCTTCGTCTTCGATACGGCCGGCAACCTCGTCTACACGGTGTTCAAGGAGCGCGACTTCGCGACCAATCTGGTCTCCGGGCAGTGGCGCGACACCGACCTCGGCGTCGCCTTCCGCCAGGGCCTCGCCGCGGCGCCCGGCACGGTTCACCTCACCGATTTCCGCGCCTATGCGCCGTCCGAGGACGCTCCGGCGGCCTTCATCTCGACCCCCATCGTGGATGCCGCCGGCAAGACGATCGGTGTCTTCGCCTTCCAGATGCCCGTCGACCGCATCAATGCCGTGATGACCGCGACGCACGGGCTCGGCGCCACGGGCGATGCCATCATCGTCGGCGGTGACGGGCTGATGCGCTCGAACTCGCGCTTCACCGCCACCGGCCAGACCGACATCCTGAAAACCCAGGTCCGCTCCGGCGTCATCGACACGGCGTTGCGGGGCAACCCGGCCATCGGCGAGACCGCCTATCGCGAGGCCGCCAGCCTCGTGGCCGCGCGCCCCTTTGCCTTCGGTGACCTGCGTTGGTCGGTGACGGCGTTGCAGTCCGAGGACGAGGCCCTCGCGCCGGTCTATGCCCTGCGGCGCAACCTCATCATCATCGGGCTCCTTGTGCTGCTCGCCGTCGGGTTGCTGGGCTATCTGGTGGCCCAGGCGCTGACCCGCCCGATCGTCGCCCTCGTCGCCGACATGGGCGACCTTGCCCGCGGCCGCCACGACATCAAGCTGGCCGGCATGGATCGCGGCGACGAGATTGGCCTGATGTCGCGCGCCGTCGGTGTGTTCCGCGACAGCGCCATCAAGCGCGAGCGCCTCGAGGCGCAGCAGCGCCGCCAGCGCGAGCGGGACGTCGCCCGCCGGGCCAATATGGAAATGCTGGTCGAGCAGTTCCGCGGCGAGGTCTCGGGGGTGATCCACAATCTCTCCGATGGCACCACCTCGATGCGGTCGGCGGCGACCGTGCTGTCGCGCGTCGCCTCGACGACCCTCGACCAGGCGACGCAGGCCCGCTCCGCCACGACCGAGTCCAACACCAATGCCCAGACCATCGCCAGCGCGTCGGAGCAGCTTGGCGCCTCGATCCGCGAGATTGCCGGGCAGGCGCACAAGGCCAGCGCCATCGTCAACGAGGTGCGGCAGCAGGCGCTGTCGAGCAACCAGGACGTGGCAACCCTCGCAGAGGGCGCCAAGAGCATCGGACGCGTGGTCGAGCTGATCCGGTCGATCGCCGACCAGACCAACCTGCTGGCCCTCAATGCTACGATCGAGGCCGCCCGTGCCGGCGAGGCGGGACGGGGCTTCGCGGTGGTCGCCAGCGAGGTGAAGAGCCTGGCGACGCAGACCGCGCGGGCAACCGACGAGATCGCGGCGCAGATCTTTGCGATCCAGTCCTCGACCGACACGGCGGTGTCCTCGATCGGCGCCATCGCCCAGCGCATCGACGACATCTCATCGCTCAACGCCGCCATTGCCGCCGCGATCGAGCAGCAGGACGCGGCGACGCGCGAGATTGCCGCCAACGTGGCGCGGGCGGCCGACGGCAGCCGCGTGGTCTCGTCGAATGTCGAAGGCGTCGCGACCTCCGCCTCGGACACGACCAGCGAGGCTTCGCGGGTGATGAACACCGCCAAAGTGCTCGGCGAAGCCTCCGAGGCTCTGGCCACGTCGGTGTCCGCGTTCCTCGACGGCGTGGGCGCCGACCTCGACGAGCGCCGCCGCAGCGGCCGGACCACGCTCTGCGAGCCCGGAACGCTCGAGGTCGACGGACGGGAGATCGCCGTGGAGGTGGTGGACATCAGCTCCGAGGGCGCGCGCACGGACCAGCCGCTGAGCCTGCCGATCGGCACTCGGGTGCGCCTGCGCATCGCCAATGTGGAAGTGGCGGGCAGGGTGGCCTGGTCCGGGGAGACCGGGACGGGCCTCGAGTTCGACGCGCCGCTCGCGGTGCTGCCGCCGGCGGTCGAAGGCGCCCTCGCCCAGGCGGCCTGACCGGGGCAATCGAACGCGTTTCCCGTGACTCGGCGGCAGTGCCGCCGGGCCGGTCACGCCGCCTGGCGGCTGACCATGAGGGCTGCGGTGCCGGTCTGCACCGTTTCGCCGTGCTGGTTGACCACGTCGAGGCGGAGGTCGACCACGCCGCGGTCGTCCTTGCGGGTCGGGCGCTTGCCCACGACCGTCACCACCACATGCACCGTGTCCTGCGCCCGCACCGGGCCGGTGAAGGTCCAGGTGATGCCGAGCAGCCCCATCACCGTGCCGTCGAGAAGGCCGGCGCGCGAGGCGAGCCCGAAGGCCATGCCGACCAGCATGGGGCCATGGGCGATACGGGTGCCGAACTGGCTCGCAGCGGCATGGACCTCGTCGACATGCAGCGGATTGAAGTCGGCGGTGAGCCCGGCGAACTGGGTGATGTCCGCCTCGATGATGGTGCGCCGGGGCGTCGTGTAGGTCGCGCCGGGTTCGAAGGCGTCGTAGCTGAGGCCCATGGTGATCTCCCTCAGGCGCCGGGGCGGCAGCGCATCAGCGCCGCGCGCAGGCAGGAGGCGACCTCGACGCCGTCCTGGTTGAAGGCCTTGTGCTCGAAGGTGACGATGCCCTGCTCAGGCCGCGAACGGCTGCGGCGAACCTCCCGCACCCAGGTCTCGGCGCGGATGGAATCACCGGGGAAGACGGGCGCCGGGAACTTCACCTCGGTGAAGCCGAGATTGGCGACGGTGGTGTTCAGCGTCGTGTCGGCGACGGTGAGCCCGACCAGCAGGCCGAGGGTGAAGAGGCTGTTGACGATGGGGCGGCCGTACTCGCTGCGCGCGGCGGCATGGGCATCGATGTGCAGCGGCTGGGGGTTCAGCGTCAGGCAGGAGAACCAGATGTTGTCGGCTTCCGTGATGGTGCGCGTCACCTCGTGGGCGAAGTGGTGGCCGACGGTGAAGTCGTCGAAATAGAGCCCGGGCATGGGTTGCTCCTTCAGGATGTCGTGTCCGGCGCCAGCGCCACGAGGCGATGGCCTGCCGGGACGGTCTCGCCCGCCGTCACCGCCACCGTGGCGATGGTGCCGGCGCGCGGCGCGGCGAGCGTCTGGAACAGTTTCATGGATTCGATGACGACGAGGGGCTGGCCGGCCTCGACCACGTCGCCCGGAGCCACCTTCACCTCGGCGACAATGCCCGGCATGGGGGCGAGGAGCGTATCGCTGCTGGCGCCGCCGGCGCCTGCCGCCTGGTGGGCGTCGAGGGCGGTCTGCACCGTCGCCCGCCACTCGGCCTCGCCAAGGCGAATCGCGACCGTCTCGCCTTCCACCACCGCGGTGCCGCGGCGGCTGTCGCCGGCGATCCGGAAGGAGAGGGCCGAGGGGTTTTCCTCCACACGGATGGCGAGCGGGCCTTCTGCAGTCACCAAGGCCAGGGCCTTCCCGTCGAATAGGATGCGGGCGGTCTCGCGCGCGCCGTCGAGGGTGACGGTGAACTCCTGCACGGCGGGCCGGCCGGCCGGGGCGAGGACGCGGAAGCCGCGCAGCGCATTCCAGGGCGAAGAGGATGCCGGACGCGTCGTCGCCGCGATCACCGCCGCGGCGATGCCCGCGGCGCGATCGGTCGGCAGCGTCGGGCGCGTCCAGCCGTCGGGGAAGCGCTCGCGCAGCATCGCCGTGGTCGCCTGCCCCTCGGCGAAGGGCCCATGCGCCGCGACATCCACAAGGAAGGCCCGGTTGGTGTCGGGGCCGAGGACGGTGAGGTCCGACAGGCCGCGGATGAGCGCCTGCCGGGTGGCGTCTCGGGTCGCGCCGTGGGCGATGACCTTGGCCACCATGGAATCGTAGTGGACGGTGATCTCGGATCCCGTCGCGATGCCGGAATCGATGCGAAGCCCTTGCCGCGGGGCCGGCTCGCGCCACAGCGCCACCCGCCCCGAGGCCGGCATGAAGCCGGCTTCCGGCCGCTCCGCCAGGAGCCGCGCCTCGATGGCGTGGCCGGACGCGCGGATGGCCTCCTGCTGAAGCGGCAGCGGTTCTCCGGCAGCGATGCGGAGCTGCCACTCCACGAGGTCGAGGCCGGTGATCATCTCGGTCACCGGATGCTCCACCTGCAGGCGGGTGTTCATCTCCAGGAAGAAGTGCTCGCCCGTCGCGGCATCGACGAGGAACTCCATCGTGCCGAGATTGCGATAGCCGATGGAGCGGGCGAGCCGCACGGCATCGTCATAGAGCCGGCTCCGGATCGCGTCGGCGAGGTTCGGCGCTGGCGCTTCCTCAAAAACCTTCTGGTTGTTGCGCTGTACCGAGCAGTCGCGCTCGAAGAGATGGACCACCGCGCCGTGATGGTCGGCGGCGACCTGCACCTCGACATGGCGGGCCGAGCGCACCAGCCGTTCCAGCAGCAGCCGGTCGTCGCCAAAGGCGGCCCTGGCCTCGCGCCGCGCCGTGGCGATGGCCTCCGCCATGTCGCCCGCGGCCTCCACGACGCGCATGCCCTTGCCGCCGCCACCGGCGGAAGCTTTCACCAGCAGGGGCAAGCCGACGCTCGCGGCCGCCGCGACCAGGGCCGCGTCGTCGCCGGTATCGGCATCGAAGCCCGGCACCACCGGAACGCCCGCGGCGACCGCGAGGCGCTTCGCCGCGATCTTCGATCCCATGGCGGCAACCACCTCAGCCGGCGGGCCGACAAAGGCGATGCCGGCAGCGGCGCAGGCGGCCGGGAAGTCCGGCCGTTCCGACAGGAAGCCGTAGCCGGGATGGATGGCGGATGCGCCGGTCTGCCGTGCCGCGTCGAGAATGGCGTCAATGCGCAGGTAGCTGTCGCGGGCGGCGGCAGGCCCGATGCGCAGGGCCTCGTCGGCTTCCGAGACATGCGGGGCACCCGCATCGGCATCCGAATAGACGGCGATGGTGCGCAGGCCCATGCGGCGGGCCGTGCGGATGATGCGGCGGGCGATTTCGCCGCGATTGGCGATGAGCAGGCTCTCGAACATGGCTAGGCTCTCGAAATTGGCGCGGCTCACATCCGGTAGACCGGGCGGGGGGAGGTGTCGCGCGGCTCGCCATGGGAGAGCGCGAGGCAGAGGCCGAGCACGTCGCGGGTCTGGTCCGGCTCGATGATGCCGTCGTCCCAGAGCCGGGCGGTCGCGTAGTACGGGTCGCTCTGTTCCTCGAACTGCGCGCGGGTGCGGCGGTCGAGGGCGGCGATGGCCTCCTCGTCGGCGCCGCCCTTGAGGCTGGCGCGCCGCAGGTCGGTGACGACGGTCGCGGCGACCTCGGGGCTCATGGTGGCGATGCGGCTGTTCGGCCAGGCGAAGAGGAATCGCGGGCGGAAGCCGCGGCCGCACATGCCGTAATTGCCGGCGCCATAGGAGCCGCCGATGATGACGGTGAGCTTCGGCACGCGGGCGTTCGACACGGCATAGACGAGCTTCGCCGAATGCTTGGCGATGCCGCCGCGCTCCGCCTCGGTGCCGACCATGAAGCCCGTGATGTTCTGCAGGAAGAGCAGCGGGATATGGCGCTGGTCGGCGAGTTCGATGAAATGAGCGCCTTTCACCGCCGATTCCGAGAAGAGCACGCCGTTGTTGGCGAGGATGGCGACGGGATAGCCATGAATGCGGGCGAAGGCGGTGACGAGGCTCGATCCGTAATCCGGCTTGAAGGCCTGCAACGTGCCGCCATCGACCATCGCCCCGAGCGCCTCGGTCACGTCATAGGGGCGCTTGAGGTCGGTGGGCACGATCTCGGCGAGCGGCCGCGCAACGGCGGGCGCCGTTGCGGCGAAGGGCGGCGGGGAGATCCTGCGCGCCTCGCCGAAGCCGGAGACGATGGCGCGCAGCTTCGCCAGCGCCGCCCGCTCGTCGGCGGCGATGTGGTCGGAGACGCCGGAAACGCGTGTGTGCATGTCGGCGCCGCCCAGCGTCTCGCCATCGACCACCTCGTTGATGGCGGCCTTGACGATGGGCGGGCCGCCGAGGTGGATGCGCCCCGTGCCGGCCACCATCACCACCTCGTCGGAGAGGGCGGGGATATAGGCGCCGCCGGCGGTGCAGCCGCCGAAGACGGCGGAGACCTGCGGGATGCCGGAGGCCGAGAGGCGGCACTGGTTGTAGAAGGTGCCGCCGAAATGGTCGCGGTCGGGGAAGACGCGGTCCTGTTCGGGCAGGAAGGCGCCGCCGCAATCGACGAGATAGAGGCAGGGCAGCCGGTGTTCCTCGGCGATCTCCTGGGCGCGCAGGTGCTTCCTCACCGTCTCGGCGAAGAAGGAGCCGCCCTTCACCGTCGCATCGTTGGCGATGATCATGCAGGGCGTGTCGTGGACCATGCCGATGCCGGTGACGATGCCGGCGGCCGGCACCTCGCCGCCGTAGAGTCGATGGGCGGCGAGAGGCGAGAGCTCGAGGAAGGGGCTGCCGGGATCGAGCAGCAGGTCGATGCGGTCGCGCACCAGGATCTTGCCGCGGGCGTGGTGGCGATCGACCTGCGCCTTGCCGCCTCCGGCGAGAACGGCGGCATGCTCGGCGCGGAGCCGCGCGATCAGGTCGGCGAAAGGCTCAGGGCCCGGGCTTTGGAGGCTGGCGGCGGTCACGGCGATCCCCTGCTTGACCCGGCCAGTCTGCCTACCTAACGTCTGTTAGGTCAAGATCGCCGAGGGACCGCCATGACCATCCGTCCGAATCCCGCCGAGCTCACCGCCGGCGCGCGCTCGCCCTTCTTCGAGCCGGAACACGAGATGCTGCGCGAACAGGTGCGCCGCTTCGTTGACGAGGAGGTGAAGCCCCATGCGGAGGCCTGGGAGGAGGCGGGCTTCGTGCCGCGCGCCGTGCTGCGGCGCATGGGCAGCCTCGGCTTCTTCGGCATCCGCTATCCCGAGGCCTTCGGCGGCTCGGCGATGAATGCGCTGGCGACCGTCGTCTATGCGGAGGAGCTGGGTCGCTCGACCTATAGCGGCGTCGCCATCACGGCGCTGGTCCACACCGACATGGCTTCGGTCCATGTGTTCAATGCCGGCACGGAGCCGCAGAAGGCGAAGTGGATGCCCGGCATCGTCTCCGGCGATGTCATCACCGCTGTGGCGGTGACCGAGCCGGATGCGGGCTCGGACGTGAAGGGCATCCGCACCACGGCGCGGCGCGTCGATGGCGGCTTCGTGCTGAACGGCACCAAGCTCTACATCACCAACGGCGTCCATGCCGATCTCTACTGCGTCGCCGCCAAGTCCGACACCGGCGGGCCGGCGTCCAAATCCGTCACCATGTTCCTCGTCGAGAAGGGCATGCCCGGCTTCCGCGTCGGCCGCGCCCTCGACAAGCATGGCTGGCGCTCCTCCGACACGGCGGAGCTGGTCTTCGAGGATTGCTTCGTGCCCGAAAGCGCCATCCTCGGCGAGGAGGGCCGCGGCTTCTACGCCATCATGAAAAACTTCCAGAACGAGCGGCTGGTGCTCGGCGCCATGGCGGTCGGGGAATCGCAGGCCGCGCTCGACCTGACGCTGGACTATGTGAAGACGCGCAAGGCCTTCGGCGCGCCGCTCTGGGACAAGCAGGCCATCCGCCAGAAGCTGTCGCTGCTCGCCGCCCGCACCGAGGCCTGCCGGCAGCTCGTCTACGCCACGGCCTGGCGCGAGACGCGCGGCGAGGAGGTGACGCGCGAGGTGTCGATGATCAAGGCGCTCTGCGGCGAGCTGGTCAACGAGGTCATGTATGGCTGCCTGCAGTTCCATGGCGGATTCGGCTTCATGCGCGGCAGCGCCATCGAGCGGATGACGCGCGACGCCCGCGTCCAGTCGATCGGTGGCGGCGCCACCGAGGTCATGCTGGAAGAGGTCGCCAAGCGGCTCTGACGCCGCTTGCCGCGCGAGGCGGAGCGTGGGACATCGCGGCGGCCGGAGGGGTTGAGCGGAATGGACGGCGCGAGCGCGTCTGAGGTCAGCAGGGACATGGAGGCGGCGCCGCGGGACGGGCGCCGCACGATCCTGGACGCCGCGGCGCGGATCCTGCGCCACAACGGCTACAAGGCCACGACCCTGCGCGACATCGCCGCCGCCGTCGGCATCAAGGCAGGCAGCATCTACTACCATTTCGCCTCCAAGGACGCGATCGTCGCCGCGGTGATGAACGATGGCGTCGAGCGCGTGCAGGAGGGCGTTTCGCGGGCGCTGTCCGGCCTGCCCGCGACGGCGGGACCGGCCGAGCGGCTGGAGGCAGCGATCGCCGCGCATCTCCACGCGCTGCTCGAATACAGCGACTACACCTCGGCCGGCCTCAAGGCCTTCACCGATGCGCCGGAAGCGGTGCGGACCGCGGCGCGGCCGGTGCGCAAGCGCTACGAGGCGGTCTGGGACGGCATCGTCGCCGATCTCGTGGCGGCGCGGCTGGTGCCGGATGACGTGCCGGCCGAGACCCTCGCGCTCGCCATTCTCGGCATGATGAACTGGTCGCCGGAATGGTATCGCGCAGACCGCCATGCCATCGACCGGCTGGCGCGCGATTTCGCGGCCATCGTGCTGCGCCGTCCCGCGGGCTGAGCCGCGCGGCCTTTACGACGCCTTTACGCCCACCGCTCCTTTCGCCGTCGCGGCTTTACGCGCGTGATCCCTAGCGTCGGTCCATCCCAGACCGGAGCTCTCCCATGTGGATCGACATTCTGTTCCTTGTCGGCGGCCTTGCCGGCTTTGCCCTGGTGGCGGCCGCCGTCACCGGCGCCGAGCGCGTGTGAGGCGGCGATGACCTTCGATATCGGCCTCGGCCTCGCCTTCGCGCTGTTCGCCTTCGGCTACCTGATGGTGGCCCTGCTGCGCCCCGAGCGCTTCTGAAAGATCAATCCATGACACCGGATCTTCTCCAGGCCCTGCTCTATGCGGGCCTTCTCGTCGTCATCGCCGTTCCGCTCGGCCTCTACATGGCCCGGGTCTTCGCGGGCGATGCCACCTTCCTCGCCCCGCTCGAGCGGGCGCTTCTGGCCCCGGCCGGCATCCGCGCCGAGGAGGGCCAGCACTGGACGCGCTACACGCTGTCGCTGGTGGCGTTCAACGCCATCGGCTTTCTCGTCCTGTTCCTCGTCCTGCGCTTCCAGCACCTCTTGCCGCTGAACCCGCAGGGCTTCGACGGCGTGCCGGCGCATCTCGCCTTCAACACCGCCATCTCCTTCGTCACCAACACCAACTGGCAGTCCTATGGTGGCGAGACGACGCTCTCGCACCTCTCCCAGATGGTCGGCCTGACGACGCAGAACTTCGTCTCCGCCGCCTCGGGCATGGCGGTCGCCGCCGCCGTCGCCCGCGGCTTCGCGGGACGGCAGGTGCGCACCATCGGCAATTTCTGGAGCGACCTCGTGCGCTCGGTCCTCTATGTGCTGCTGCCGCTCTCGGTGCTGCTCGCCATCGCCTTCGTCGCCACGGGCATGCCGCAGACGCTGGCCGCCTCGGTGGATGCCACGACCGTGGAAGGCGGCCGCCAGACGCTGGCGCTGGGGCCGGTGGCAAGCCAGATCGCCATCAAGCAGCTCGGCACCAATGGCGGCGGCTTCTTCAACGTCAATTCCGCCCATCCCTTCGAGAACCCGACGGCGATCGCGAACCTCCTGTCGCTTGTCGCCATCCTGGCGATCCCGGCGGCCTTCTGCTTCACCTATGGCCGGATGGTCGGCGACCGCCGCCAGGGCATCGCACTCTTCGCCGCTATGGGCGTGATGCTGGTCCTCGCCTTCGTGGCGCTCTACGCCGCCGAGAAGGCGGGCAACCCGCTCCAGGCCGGGCTCCTCGCCCCCGGTTCGGGTAACATGGAGGGCAAGGAGGTCCGCTTCGGCATCATCGGCTCGGCGCTCTGGGCGGTGGCGACCACGGCTGCCTCCAACGGCTCGGTCAATGCCATGCATGACAGCCTCACCCCCCTCGGCGGGCTCGTCGCCATGCTGCAGATGCAGCTCGGCGAGATCGTCTTCGGCGGTGTCGGCGTCGGCCTCACCGGCATGCTGCTCTTCGTCATCCTCACCGTCTTCCTGGCCGGGCTCATGGTCGGCCGCACGCCGGAATATCTCGGCAAGAAGATCGAGGCGCGCGAGGTGAAGCTTGCCGCGCTCACCCTGCTGGTCATGCCGATCGGCGCTCTGGCGCTGACCGCCATCGCGATTCTCGCCGGCGCGGCGCAGGGCTCCATCCAGGATGCCGGCCCGCACGGCCTGTCGGAGCTGCTCTATGCCTATTCCTCGGCGACGGGGAACAACGGCTCCGCCTTCGCCGGCTTCAACGCCAACGTGCCCTTCCACAACACGCTGCTCGGCATTGCCATGCTGCTCGGCCGCTTCGGCTACATCGTGCCGATCCTCGCCATTGCCGGCTCGCTCGCCGCGAAGAAGACCGCCCCCGCCTCGGCCGGCACCTTCCCGACCCACGGCCCCGTCTTCGTCGTGCTGCTGGTGGTGACCATCCTCATCGTCGGCGCGCTCACCTTCCTGCCGGTCCTCGCCCTCGGCCCCATCGCCGAACAGGTGTCGATCCTCGCCGGCAAGGCCTTCTGAAAGTCCCCGCCATGACCCAGATCCCCAACACCACGCCCGCGCCGTCGCCGGCGGCCGAGATCGGCCTGTTCGACGGCCGAATCCTCAGGGCCGCGGCCCTCCAGGCCTTTGCCAAGCTCGATCCGCGCGGCCTCGTGCGCAACCCCGTCATCTTCGTCACCGCGCTGGTCGCGGTGCTGGCCACCATCCTCGCCGCCCGCGAGGTCGCCGGCGGGGGCGTGAACGCCTTCATCGGCGTGCAGATCGCCATCTGGCTGTGGTTCACGGTGCTCTTCGCCAACTTCGCCGAAGCCGTGGCCGAGGGTCGCGGCAAGGCCCGGGCCGATGCGTTCCGCGCCACCCGCTCCAACGCCCGCGCCAAGGTGCTGACGGAGCGTACCCGCCGCGACGTCTGGCAGGCCAAGGACATCGACGACGTCGCCATCGACGACATCATCCTCGTCGAGGCCGGCGACACGATCCCGACCGATGGCGAGGTGATCGAGGGCGTCGCCTCGGTGGACGAGAGCGCCATCACCGGCGAGAGCGCCCCGGTCATCCGCGAGTCCGGCGGTGACCGCTCCTCGGTCACCGGCGGCACGCGCCTCGTCTCGGACTGGCTTGTGGTGCGCGTCACGGCCCGCCAGGGCGAGACCTTCCTCGACCGCATGATCGCGCTGGTCGAGGGCGCCAAGCGCCAGAAGACGCCGAACGAGATCGCCCTCGACATCCTGCTCGCCGGCCTGACGCTGGTCTTCCTCTTCGTCGTGGTGACGCTGCCGGTCTTCGCCTCCTGGTCGAACACCGAGATCCCAGTGATCTATCTCGCCGCCCTGTTCATCACGCTGATCCCGACCACGATCGGCGGCCTGCTCTCGGCCATCGGCATTGCCGGCATGGACCGGCTGGTGAAGGCCAATGTCGTGGCCAAGTCCGGCCGCGCCGTGGAGGCTGCCGGTGACATCGACGTGCTGCTGCTCGACAAGACCGGCACGATCACCTTCGGCAACCGCATGGCCGATGCCTTCGAGCCGGTGCCGGGCGTCACCGACCGGGAGCTGGCCGAGGCCGCCTGCCTCGCCTCGCTCGCCGACGACACGCCGGAGGGCAAATCCATCGTCGACCTCGCCGCCCGCAAATTCGGCATCTCCCAGGTCGATCGCGCCGGCATGACGTTCGTGCCCTTCACCGCCCAGACCCGCATGTCCGGCGTCGACCTCACGGATGGCACCGCCATCCGCAAGGGCGCCTCGGATGCGATGCTGCGGCTGGTCGGCCGGCCCGCCGATGCGGCGCTCGACGCCATCGTCCGGCGCATCGCCATGAGCGGCGGCACGCCGCTGGTGGTCGCCCGCGGCGACCGCATCCTCGGCGTCGTCCATCTCAAGGATATCGTGAAGCCGGGCATCCGCGAGCGCTTCGCCGAGTTGCGGCGCATGGGCATCCGCACGGTGATGATCACCGGCGACAACCCGCTGACCGCCGCCGCCATCGCCGCCGAGGCCGGGGTCGATGATTTCCTCGCCGAGGCGACGCCGGAGCGCAAGCTCGAGCTCATCCGCAAGGAGCAGGCCGAGGGCCGCCTCGTCGCCATGTGCGGCGACGGCTCCAACGACGCGCCTGCGCTGGCCCAGGCCGATGTCGGCGTCGCCATGAACTCCGGCACGCCCGCCGCCAAGGAGGCCGGCAACCTCATCGACCTCGACAGCGACCCGACCAAGCTCATCGAGATCGTCCTGGTCGGCAAGCAGCTGCTCATCTCGCGCGGCGCGCTGACGACCTTCTCCATCGCCAACGACGTGGCGAAGTATTTCGCCATCCTCCCCGCCCTGTTCGGGACCGCCTATCCCGGCCTCGCCGTGCTCGACGTCATGGGCCTCGGCACGCCGCAATCGGCGATCCTCTCGGCGATCATCTTCAATGCGCTGGTCATCGTCGCGCTGATCCCGATCGCGCTGAAGGGCGTCTCCTACGTGCCGTCCTCGGCCTCGGCCCTGCTCACCCGCAACCTCACGATCTATGGCCTTGGCGGCCTCATCGTGCCCTTCATCGGCATCAAGGCGATCGACATCATCGTCGATCTCCTGCGCCTCGCCTGAACGGAGGCTTCCATGCTCGCCCTGCTGCGTCCGGCCCTTGTCTTGACGGTTCTCTTTACCCTCGTCACCGGCCTCGCCTATCCGCTGGCGATCACCGGCCTCGCCCAGGGGCTGATGCCCCACCAGGCCAATGGCTCTCTGGTCACGAAGGGGGACCGGGTCGTCGGCTCCGAGCTGATCGGCCAGGCCTTCACCGGCCCGCGCTACATCCATGGCCGCCCCTCGGCGACCAGCGCCGCCGATCCCGCCGATGCCACCAAGACGGTCGATGCGCCCTACAACGCCGCCTCCTCCAGCGGGTCCAATCTCGGCCCCTCGTCCAAGGCGCTGCTGGAGGCCATGCAGGCGCGTGCCGCGGCGCTGGGCATGGCGCAGGCGCCGGCCGACCTCGTCACCGCCTCCGCCTCGGGCCTCGACCCGCACATCTCGCCCGCCGCGGCGATGGTGCAGGTCGCCCGCGTCGCGAGCGCCCGCGGCGTCGCCCCCGCCCGTGTCGAGGCGCTGGTGCAACGCCACGTGGAAGGGCGTAATCTCGGGGTCCTCGGCGAACCGCGCGTCAATGTCCTGGCGCTGAACCTCGCCCTCGACGCGGATCTGCCCTGAACGCATGGCGACGACCGAACCTGACCGCCCCGACCCCCAGGCCCTGCTCGACGCGCATCGGCGCGACGGGCGGGGCCGGCTCAAGATCTTCCTCGGCGCCTCGCCCGGCGTGGGGAAGACCTTTGCCATGCTGGAGGAAGCCCGGCAGCGCCAGCGCGCCGGGCGCGATGTCGTTGTGGCCCTGGTGGAGACCCATGGGCGGGCGGAGACGGCGGGGCTGCTGGCCAGCCTCGAGGTGCTGCCGCGCAAGACCGTGCCCTATCGCGGCCAGGTGCTGGAGGAACTCGACCTCGACGGCCTGCTGGCGCGGCGCCCCCAGCTCGCCCTGATCGACGAGTTCGCCCACACCAACGTGCCGGGCGCCCGCCATCCCAAGCGCTGGCAGGATGTGGTGGAGGTGCTGGATGCCGGCATCGACGTCACGACGACGCTGAACATCCAGCACATCGAGAGCCTCAACGATGTCGTCGCCAGCATCACCGGCGTGCGCGTGCAGGAGACCGTGCCGGACGAGGTGCTGCAGCGGGCCGATGAAATCGAGCTGATCGACCTGCCGCCGGAGGAGCTCATCAACCGGCTGCGCGAGGGCAAGGTCTATGTGCCGCAGCAGGTCGGCCGGGCGCTGGAGAGCTTCTTCACCAAGGGCAACCTGACGGCCTTGCGCGAACTGGCGCTGCGCACGGCGGCGAGCCGCGTCGACGCGGACATGCTCACCTACATGCAGGCCCATGCGGTGAAGGGTCCCTGGCCGACGCAGGAGCGCCTGCTCGTCTGCGTCAACGAGGCGCCGGTGGCGAAGGCCCTGGTGCGCGCCGGCAAGCGCATGGCCGATCGCGCCCGCATTCCCTGGATCGTCGCGACCGTCGTCACGCCGGCCCACGAGGCGCTGGGCGAGGAGGCGCGGGCCACGACCACCGAGGCTCTGCGCCTCGCCGAGACGCTCGGCGCGGAGGTGGTGACGCGCCATACCGAGCGGGACGTGGCGGCGGAACTCCTCGCCTTCGCCCGCTCGCGCAATGTCACGCGGCTTGTGGTGGGACGGCCCCGCCAGCGCTGGCCCTGGGTGCTGCTGCGCGAGCCGGTGAGCGACCGGATCCTCGACCTCGCCACCGATTTCGAGGTGACCGTGGTCACCCACCGCGCCCGCGTCGAGCGTCGCAGGATGCTGGCAGCGCCGGAGTTGCCGGGCTGGCGCGACTGGGGCGCGATCACCCTGGAGACCTGCGGCGCCATGGCCGCTGCCACCGCCATCGCCTGGCCCTTCTGGTCCATCCTGCCGGTCGCCTCCATCGCCATCCCCTATCTGGTGGCGGTGTCGGTGGTGGCCTTCCGGCGCGGCCTTGCCGCGGCCATTCTCGCCAGCGGACTTGGCTTCCTCGTCTACAATTTCTTCTTCACGACACCCTACTACTCGCTCGCCGTGGAGCAGCACGAGGCCGTCGTGGCGCTGCTGGTCTTCCTCATCAGCGCGGTCTTCACCGGCACGCTGGCGAGCCGGCTCAAGGCCCAGGTGGATTCGATGCGGGCGGCGCGCCGGCGGACCGAAACGCTCTACGAGTTCGCCCGCAAGATCGCCGCCGCCACCAAGGCCGATGACGTGCTCTGGGCGGCTGCGGCCCATATCGCCGTGACCCTCAACTGCCGCTCGCTCATCCTCATGCCGGGGCCCTCGGGGGCGCTCGAACAGGTGCAGGGCCATCCCTCCATCGAGGAACTGGACGTGAAGGCCGAGGGCGCGGCGCGCTGGGCCTTCGAGCGCAACGAGCCGGCGGGCGCCGGCACCACGACGCTGCCGACTTCGGACTGGCTCTTCGTGCCGCTCGCCACCGCCCGCCGCATCCTCGGCGTGATCGGCGTGCAGTTCCGCGATGCCGCCCAGGGCCTCGACCCGGAGACCAAGCGGCTGCTTCTCGCAGTCGAGGACCAGGTCGCCGTGGCGCTGGAGCGCTTCACGCTGGCCGCCGATCTCGAGGACGCGCGCGTCACCGCCGAGGGCGAGAAGCTGCGGGCGGCCTTGCTCAACTCGGTCAGCCACGATCTGCGGACGCCGCTGGTGACGGTGATCGGTGCGGTGACGACGCTCGCCGACGCCGACACGGCGCTGACGGCGGAGAACCGCTCGGAGCTCATCGGCACGGCGCTGGACGAGGCGCGCCGCCTCGATCGCTATGTCCAGAACCTCCTCGACATGACCCGCCTCGGCCATGGCGTGCTCACGCCCAAGGCGCAGAGCGTCGACCTGCGCGAGGTGGTGGGCCGGGTGCGCAGCGATCTCGCCCGCCCGCTCGCTGGCCACGACCTCGTCGTCGACATGCCGCGCGACCTGCCGCGGGCGCTGGTCGATCCCGTGCTGATCGGCCAGGCCCTCGCCAATGTGGTGGAGAACGCCGCGAAATACGGCCCGCCCGGCGGCCGCATCACCATCGGCGGCGCCGCGGCCGGCGACATGGTGGTGCTGACCGTCACCGACGAGGGGCCGGGCATTCCGGTCGCCGATCGCGAGCGCGTCTTCGACCAGTTCTACCGTGCCGCCCGGGGGGATGGCGCGCCCTCGGGCACCGGCCTCGGGCTTGCCATCGTGCGCGGCTTCGTGGAAGCCCATGGCGGACGCGTCGCCATCGATGCGGGGCCGGGCGGACGCGGGACGGCGATCGCCCTCGTGCTGCCCCGCGCACCGGCGAGCGAGCCGCCCGAGGAGGCGCGATGACGGAGAGCGGACAGGCGCTGCGCGTGCTGGTGGTCGAGGACGAGGCGCCGATCCGACGGTTCCTCGGCATCATCCTCGGCAGCGCCGGCATGACGGTGGAGGAGGCGGCGCGCGGCCGCGAGGGGATCGAGCGCGCCGCGACCTCGGCACCCGACGTCGTCATCCTCGATCTCGGCCTGCCCGACATGGACGGCAAGGCCGTGGTGGCGGCCATCCGCGAATGGTCGCAGGTGCCGATCCTGATCCTCTCGGTGCGCGACGGGGAGGGCGAGAAGATCGCCGCCCTCGATGCCGGGGCCGACGATTACGTGACCAAGCCCTTTGCGGCGGGCGAGCTGCTGGCGCGCCTGCGGGCGCTGACCCGCAGCCGCCGGCCGGCCACCGCCGAGAGCCCGGCCGTGGCGATCGGGTCCTTGGTGATCGATCTTGCCCGCCGGGCAGTGACGCTGGAGGGCGCCGAGGTGAAGCTGACGCGCAAGGAATATGACGTCCTGGCGCTGCTCGCCCGCCACCAGGGCCGGCTGGTCACGCACCGCCAACTGCTGGCGACGATCTGGGGTCCCGCCCATGTGGAGGACACCCACTATCTGCGCATCGCCGTCGGGCATATCCGCGACAAGCTCGGGGACGATGCCGCCGATCCCCGCTTCATCCTGACGGAGCCGGGAGTCGGCTATCGGCTCGCCTGAGCGCCGCGGCCCCTGCTGATCTCGAACCGGCATTCGGCCGCGCCCGTCGCGGCGCAGGCCGTCTCGCGGCAGCGGCAATCGGGCGCCACCAGCACGCGATAGAGCCGCTCGAAGACGGCGGCATGCCAGACGCAGAGGGGCATGACCGATGTCTCGCCGCGCACCAGCGGATTGTCGCGCAGCGCGAAGGTCCAGGAGGTGCGTCGCTCGAATGATCCTGAGCCGGCAAATGTCCAGGCATTGCGGGCGATGGCGCGCGACAGCATTGGGGCGGCGAGCGGCGCCGGGAGGGCCTTCAACAGGCGTTGCACGGCCGCCGGGATGCGGTGGGCGAGAATGTAGTCGGCGGTCGCCGTGCCGGCCTCGCGTTCGAGGGCCTCGGCATCGGGCGCTGTGCGCAGGGCCCGGTGCAGCGCGGCCGCCTCGGCCTCGGGGATCATCGCATCGCCCGTCGGCAGGCGGTCGAGCGCGGCAGCCGCCATCAGCGCCGCCAGCCGCGCCTCGCCGCCGTGGCGGCGGATCACCGCCGCGTGCTGGAGCACCGCGTTGGGGCCGATGACGCCAGCCGCCGCCGACATCGCCGCGGCCTCACAGGGCCGGTGCTGCCGGACCGCCGCCGCAGGCGCGGATCTCGGCGCGCTCCTTCATCTGGGCGCGAACCGCGTCGCGGCGCTCGGCGGCGCGCGCCGCGCGGTCGGCCGAGGCCTCCCAGTCCTCGAGCTGCGCCTCGGCGAGCGTGCGGGTCTCGTCGAAGTGGAAATCGACGGTCTTCTTGGTCTGCGGGCCCCAATAGCCGGCCTTGCCGAGGTCATAGAAGCTGCGCTTGAAGCCGGCGCGGAGGAACGCATAGAGGCATCCCAGCAGGTAGCGGCGGCGGAAGCCGGTGCGGCGCCAGGGGTAATGCAGCAGCGCCTTCTTCATGTAGAAACGGCGGTAATTGTTCATCACGCCGTCGAGCAGCTCGCCGCGCTCCATGGCCGCCGGCTTCATGATGGGCGTGACGAAATTGTACTTGGAGAAGTCGAAGACCTCGACCTGGTCCTTGATCTCCTGGAACAGCGGCGTGAAGGGCCAGGGCGTGTACATGGACCAGTTGGCGAGGTCCGGCTGCCAGTCCCAGGCCATGCGGTAGGTCTCTTCCAGCGTCTGCGGCGTCTCGTTGTCGAGCCCGACGATGAACTGCGCCTCGACGAAGATGTCGGCCTCGCGCAGCAGGCGGATGGCCGTCTTGTTCTCGTCGACCTTGGTCTCCTTGTTGAACTGGTCGAGCTTCAGCTGCGCCGCGGCCTCGGTGCCGAGGCTGACGTGGACGAGGCCGGCCTTGCGGTAGAACTTCAGGTCGTCGCGGTCGCGATAGATGTCGGTGACGCGGGTGTTGATGCCCCATTTGACCTTGTCGGGCAGGCCGCGGGCGATGAGCTCCTCGCAGAAGGCGACGAACTTCTTCTTGTTGATGGTCGGTTCCTCGTCCGCGAGGATGAAGAAGCCGACGCCGTGGTTGACCACGAGATCCTCGATCTCGTCGACGACGTCCTTCGGGTCGCGCACCCGATAATCCCGCCAGAACTTCCACTGCGAGCAGAAGGAGCAGGTGAAGGGGCAGCCGCGCGCGAGATTGGGGATGGCGACGCGGGTGCCGAGCGGGATGTAGATGTACTTGCTCCAGTCAAGGATCGACCAGTCCGGCTTGATGGCCGCCATGTCCTTGACGGTCGCCGCCGCGGCGGTGGCGACGATCTGGTCGCCATCGCGGAAGGCGAGGCCCTTGATGGAGGAGCGCGCTGCCGGCCAGCGGCCATCGCGGATCGCGCTCATCAGCTCGGTGCAGATCTCCTCGCCCTCGCCGCGGACGATGACGTCCACCCATGGGGCTTCGCTCAGCACCTGCTTGTACATGAAGGTGGCGTGCACCCCGCCGAGGACGCGCACCGCGTTCGGCACGGTGTCGGCGGCGATGCGCAGCACCTCCTCCGCCTTGTAGATCGACGGCGTGATGGAGGTGACGCCGATGGCGTCGGGCTTCAGCTCGGCCATGCGACGGGCGAGGTCCTCGCTCGTCACGTTGTCGGTCATGGCGTCGATGAAATGGATGTCGTCGAAGCCGGCCCGGCGCAGGTGACCGGTCAGATAGGCGACCCAGGAGGGCGACCAGGTGCCGGCGATCTCCGCGCCACCGGAATGGTAGTTGGGGTGGACGAAGAGGATCCGCATGGCACGCCTCCCTGTATGTCAATCAAAGTTGACATAGAGAACGACGCGACGAGTTGACGCAGATCAAGGGGGCGGCGGAACGCCTTGCGTGCCGCGCAAGGGGGCTCGCCGGTGCGCAGGTTGACAGGGTCGAGCTCGGCTTCGCACAATCCTTCAATACTGGCGTATTGAACATCAATACGAATGCCGAGGACAGCGTGCCATGACCGCAC